>JAEZHQ010000276.1 GCA_023416455.1 Pseudomonadota bacterium
CATGCCGCCCGACACCTCGTGCGGGTAGAGGCCGTAGACCCGTTCGGGATCGCGGATGCGCACGGCCTCCAGCATCTCCAGGGCGCGGCGCCGGGCCTCGGCCTTTCCGGCCCCGGAATGGATGCGCTGGGCCTCGGCGATCTGGCGGCCCACGGTCATCACCGGGTTGAGCGAGAATTTCGGATCCTGCATGACCATGGAGATGCGCCGGCCGCGGATCGCCCGCAGGCGCCGCTCGGGCGCGGCGCGCAGATCCTCGCCCTGGAAGCTCAGCCGGTCGGCACTCACCACCCCCGGCGGCGGGACGAGGCGCAGCAGGGCGCGGCCGGTCATCGACTTGCCGGAGCCCGACTCGCCGACAATGCCCAGCTTCTCCCGCCCCATGGCGAAGGACACGCCGCGCACCGGCTCCGTCCGGCCGCCGTCGCGGGCCGGAAAGGCGATGCGGAGGTTCTCCACCTCCAGGAGCGGCGGCCCGGTCATCGCCTTGTCCTTCATCGGCCCTTGGGGTCCAGCACGTCGCGCAGCCCGTCGCCCAGCAGGTTGAAGCCCAGGCTGACCACGAAGATGGCCATCCCCGGCATGGCGGCGACCCACCACTGCTCCAGCACATACTGCCGGCCGGCGGCGATCATGGCGCCCCATTCCGGGGCCGGCGGCTGCGCGCCGAGGCCGAGGAAGCCGAGCCCCGCCGCGGTCAGGATGATCCCCGCCATGTCCAGCGTCACCCGCACGATCAGCGAGGCGCTGCACAGCGGCACCACATGGCCGAGGATGATGCGCGCCGTCGACGCCCCTTGCAGGCGCGCGGCGTTGATGAAGTCGCTTTTGCGGATGGTGATGGTCTCGGCCCGGGCGATGCGGGCGTAGGGCGGCCAGGAGGTGATGGCGATGGCGATGATGGCGTTCTCGATGCCGGGGCCGAGGGCGGCGACGAAGGCCAGCGCCAGGATCAGCTTCGGGAAGGCCAGGAAGACGTCGGTCACCCGCATCAGCGCCGCGTCGGTCAAGCCGCCGAGATAGCCGGCCACCGTCCCGATCAGCAACCCCGCCACCGGCGCCGTGACCGCGACCAGCGCCACGATCATCAGCGTCAGGCGGGCGCCGTGGAGGAGGCGCGACAGGATGTCCCGCCCGAAGGCGTCGGTGCCCAGCCAGTGGGCGGCGCCGGGGGGCACCAGCCGGTTGCCCAGATCCTGGGCGTAGGGGTCGTGGGGCGCCAGAAGCGGCGCCAGCGCCGCCGCCAGGACCAGCAGTCCGACGATCCCCAGCCCCAGCACGGCCAGCCGGTTGGCGGCGAAGTCCTGCCAGCCGCGGTAGGCCCGCCCCAGCCGCGCCTGCGCGCGCGACCGCGGGGCCTCGTCGGTGAGCCAGGCGCGGGCCATCACCGCGCCCTCGGGTCGAGCAGGCGGTAGAGCAGGTCCGACAGCAGGTTCAGCGCGATGAACACCGCCCCCACCACCAGCGTGCCGCCCAGCACCGCGTTCATGTCGGCGCTGAGCAGCGAGTTGGTGATGTAGAGCCCGAGCCCCGGCCAGGCGAACACGGTCTCGGTCAGGACCGAGCCTTCCAGCAGCGTGGCGTAGGACAGCGCCACCACCGTGGTCAGCGGCACCGCGATGTTGCCCAGCGCGTGGCGCCAGACCACGCGGGCCTCCGACAGGCCCTTGACCCGGGCGGTGGTGATGTACTCCTGCCGCAGCTGGTCGAGCATGAAGCTGCGCGTCATGCGCGCGATGTAGGCGACGCTGTAGAATCCCAGGATCGAGGCCGGCAGCACCAGATGGCCGAGCGCGTTCCAGAACACCCCGGCCTCGCCGGCGAGCAGCGCGTCCACCGTGATGACCCCGGTCACCGGATCGACCAGCCCCTCGTAGAAGACGTCCACCCGCCCCGGCCCGGGCACCAGGTCGAGCCGCGCGTAGAAGACCAGCAGGGCCATCAGCCCCAGCCAGAAGACCGGGATCGAATGGCCGACCAGGCCCAGCACGCGGATCAGGTGGTCGGGCCAGCGCCCGCGGTGGACCGCCGCCGCGACGCCCGCCGGCACCCCCACCAGAACGCCGAGCGTCACCGCGGCGGTGGCCAGCTCCAGCGTTGCCGGGAAGACCCGCGCCACGTCCTCCAGCACCGGGCGGGCGGTCAGCACCGAGTGCCCGAGGTCGCCCCGCAGCACGTCGCCCACATAGCGCAGGAACTGCTGCCACAGCGGCAGATCCAGCCCCAGCTCCTGGCGGACGCGGGCGTAGGTGTCGGCCGAGGCGCGGTCGCCGACGGCGGCCAGCACGGGGTCGATGGGCACCACCCGCCCGATCAGGAAGGTGACGAGCAGCAGGCCCAGCAGGGTCAGCGCCAGCGAGACCAGCAGGCCGGCGCCGCGCGCCAGGTGGCGGCCCGCCCCGCCCGGGCGCCTCAGCACGCCGGGTCCGGGTTCACGGGCGGGAGGATGGGAAATGGCAGGGCCGCGCTCACCGCTTGGTCACCCCGCGGTAGAAATTCGTGTCGAAGCTGGGTCCCCAGACCAGCCCCTGGACGTCAGCGCGCTCCGCGATCACCTCGGTCTGCTGGAACATGATCACGAAGGGCGAGCTGTCCAGGACCTCGCGCTGAAGCTCCCCGTAGAGGGCGGCGCGCCGGGCGGCGTCGCGCTCCTGCATGGCCGCCCCGGTCCTGGCGGTCAGCGCCGGGATGTCCCAGGCGTTGCGCCAGGTCAGCGGCTTGGCCTTGGCGTCGTCGGCGTTGTCGGGGTTGGCGGCGAAGGTGTCGGCGTTGGTGTGCGGGTCCTGGTAGTCGGCCCCCCACTGGTAGAGCAGCATGTCGTGGTTGCGGGCGCGGTACTTGGTGATCACCTGCTTGCCGTCCGCCGGCAGCAGGTTGATGGTCACCCCCGCCGCCGCGGCGCTGCCCTGGATGGCCTGGGCCATGTCCATGCTGGGCGAGGTGTTGCGCACGTCCATGGTGATGGTGAAGCCGTCGGGGTGGCCGGCCGCCGCCAGCAGCTCGCGCGCCCTGGCCGGGTCGTAGCGGTAGGGCGTCTCCTCCAGCGCGCCGAGGAAGCCCTTGGGCAGGAAGGTCTGGTGGACGGTGCCCAGCCCGTTCATGATGGTGCGCGCCATGCCGTCGTAATCGACGAGGTGCTTCAGCGCCTTGCGCACCTCCGGCTTGGCCAGGATGGGGTTCTTCTGGTTCAGGCCGATGTAGAAGAGCGTGCCCTTGGGCGCCTGGACGATGCGGATCCGGTCGTTGCCGCGCAGCGGCTCGAACTGCTCGGGCTTGAGGTTGCGGGCGACGTCCACGTCGCCCTTCTCCAGCAGCAGGCGCTGGGTCGCCGGCTCGGCGATCTGGCGGATGAGCACGCGCCTGACCGCCGGCGCGCCGCCCCAGTAGGACGGGTTCGCCTCCAGCCCCAGAAGCTCGCTCGCCTTCCACTGCTTGAGGATGAAGGGGCCGGAGCCGGCCGAGTTCGTCTTCAGGAAGGCGTTGCCGAAGTCGCCGTTGACCTCCTTGCTGCGGACCAGCTTGGAGTCGACGACCGCGCTGACGTTGGCGGTCAGGCAGTAGAGCACGAAGGTCGGCGCGTAGGTCTTGTCGGTCTCGAACAGCAGCGTGCGCGGGTCGGCGGCGCGCACCTTGCGGTCGACGTTCTCCGGCGTCAGCCCGAACTGCGCCAGGATGAAGGCCGGCCCCTTGTTCATCTTGACGACGCGCTGGATCGAGTAGGCCACGTCCTCGGCGGTCAGCGGGTTGCCGGAATGGAAGGCGATGCCGTCGCGGATGGTGAAGGTGAAAGTCCGCCCATCCTCGGACACGGTCCAGCGCTCCGCGACCCGCCCCTCGATCCGGCTGACGTCGTTGACGTCGAAGCCGACCAGCCGGTCGTAGACCTGGGCGCCGTACTCCGCGCCCGACAGCTCGAAGATCTCGCCGGGGTCGAGGGTGACGATGTCGTCGAACTGCCAGGCCATCACCAGCGTGTCCTTCGGCGTCGCCGCCAGGACGGGCGCCGCCGCGGCGCCCAGCGCGAGGATGGCCGCGCCGAGCACGCGGCGGGCGAGCCTGTTCATGATCCCTCCGTCTCCCTGCGGATTCCCTTTGGAATCCCCGCTTTGCCGCCGGTAATGATCCGGCGGCCCCCGCCGCCCTGTCAAGCGGACGGCGGTCATAGGGGCGAGGCGGAGAAACACGGGAGAGGTTGAGCGCGGAGGGCTTTGCGCATAGCCTCGCCCGCGACCATCCCCACCATCAGGACCGCCCAAGCGCGGGGAGCGCCACATGATCGGGAACGACGGAAAGCCGGTGTCGCGGGACGCGCTGCGCCGGCATCTCGCCGCCTACAACACGCAAGCCCGCGGCTCCAGGGAGTTCGCCGCCATCCCGCGGGCGCTGGTGACCATCTGCGACGCCCTGAAGCCGGGCAAGACCACCTACGTGAAATGCCTGGACGGCCAGCTCCAGCTTTCCCGCCGGAAGGACAACAGCGTCGCCGCGGCCTGACGCCGGCCCGGCCGCGGGAGCGGGAGCGGGAGCGGGGGGCTAAGCGCCCTGCGCGAGCCGGGCCTCGGGCACGCGCCGGCCGCCAGCCGCCACGCTCTCGACCGCGGCGGCGACCTCCATGGGGACGGCGTGATGGACCATGTGCCCGACGCCGGGCACGAGACGCAGCGTGCTGTGCGGCACCTCGCGGTGCAGCCGTTCGGACTGCCGGCCGACGTCGGCGACCTTGTCCTCCGCCCCCGCCAGGATGGCCACCGGCATCGCCAGCTCCGGGTAACGGTCCTGCATGGCCGCCGCCGCGGGGATCATCAGGGCGCCGTCCTCGGTCATGGCGCGGATCTGGCGGGGACGCAGCGCCAGCCCCAGGGGAACCTCTTCGGTGAAGTTTTCCGGAACCGGGCGGGGGGCGAACATGCCCTTGACGAAGGCGGGAAGCAGCGCCGCCCCGAGCGGCGGCCCCACCGTGTGCCGGATCAGGCCGCCGAGCAGCGGGACCGCCGGCGGCAGGGCCAGGGCGGCATCGGCCCGCATGGTCGGATAAAAATAGCCGCCCAGCAGCACGAGGCCGCGCACCGCCTCCGGATGGTCGAGCGCCAGCGCCAGGGCGACCATGGCGCCCCAGGAATGGCCGAGGACCACCGGCCGGTCGAGCCCCAGCCGGTCGAAGGCGGCCCGGATCAGGCCGGCCTGCGCCGCCGGCGTCCAGGCGGTGCCGCGCGGGCGGTCGCTGTGCCCGTAGCCCGGGCGGTCGAAGGCGACGGTGCGGTGGCGTCCGGCGATCCGGTCGAGGAGCCCGCTGGCCGCGAAGTCGTCGGCGGTGACGAGGTTGCCGTGCAGGAGGACGACCGGCGGCCCGTCGCCCCGGCCTTTCTCCAAATACCGGCCTTTCTCCAAATAATGGAGGCGCACGCCATCGGCCTCGACGAAGCGGCCCCGGGGCGGGTTCCGCCGCTCCAGCCGCCGCGCGGCGTAGTGGTTGGCCACGGCCGCCGCGGCCAGCGCCGCGGCGACGCCGAGAAGGACGCCCGTCCCGGACGGGCGCGTTTGCATGTCCGCCACTGTATCCTCCAGCCTGTTGTCGGACCATCCGCTCCGCCGCCCTTGTGCGGCGCAGCATGACCGGACCTGGACAACCGGAGCGGCGGCGAACGGTTCCCTTCCGCGGGCCGGCGGCGGGCGGAAGCGGCGGCGGGACCCGCCCCTTCCGTCACGGGCCGCCGGGCTGCGGCTCCGCCCGCGCCAGAAGCCCCGCGACGCGCGCCGCGACGGCTTCGGGCGTGAAGCCGAAATGCGCGAACAGCGCCTCGGCCGGCGCGGATTCGCCGAACACCGCGATGCCGACCACGTCGCCGTCGCCGACCAGCTTCCACCACGGGTCGGGGTGGCCGGCCTCCACCGCCAGGCGCGGCACGCCGGGCGGCAGGACCGAGTCGCGCCAGGCGCGCGGCTGCGCCAGGAAGCGTTCCAGGCAGGGCATGGAGACCACCGCGACCGGAATCCCCGCGGCGGCCAGCCGCTCGCGGGCGGCCAGCGCCAGCGCCACCTCGGAGCCGGTGGCGACGATCACCGCCCGCGCGCCCGCCTGCGGGGCCAGGACGTAGCCGCCCTGGGCGATGGCCACGCGCTGCTCCATGCTGCGCTCCAGGCAGGGCAGCCCCTGGCGCGACAGCAGCAGGGCGGACGGCCCGTCGCGCTCCTCCACGGCGGCGATCCAGGCGGCGGCGGTTTCCTCCGGGTCGCAGGGCCGCCAGACCGCGAGGCCGGGAATGAGGCGCAGGCTGGCCGCCTGCTCCACCGGCTGGTGGGTCGGGCCGTCCTCGCCGACGCCGATGGAATCGTGGGTGAGCACATGGACGACGCGCAGCCGCATCAGCGCCGCCATGCGCAGCGCGTTGCGCATGTAGTCGGAGAAGGTCAGGAAGGTGCCGCCGAAGGGGATGAAGCCGCCGTGCAGCGTCATGCCGTTCATCGCCGCGGCCATGGCGAACTCGCGCACGCCGTAGCTGAGGTAGCGGCCGGAGCGCTCGTCGTTGACCCGCCGCGCGCCGGGCCAGTCCGTCAGGTTCGAGGCCGTCAGGTCGGCGGAGCCGCCGAACAGCTCCGGCAGCTGGGCGGCCAGCCGGCCGATGACCTGCTGCGACGCCCGGCGCGTGGCCACGATGCCGGATTCGGCCGCCGCCGCCACGCGGATCCCCGCGGCGATCCGCGGCCAGTCGGCCGGCAGCTCGCCCGCCATGCGCCGCTCGAACTCGGCCGCCAGCTGCGGATGGGCCTGGCGGTAGCTCTCGAAGCGGGTCCGCCACGCGGCCTCCAGCGCGGCGCCGCGGTCGCGCGCGTCGAAGGCGCGGTAGACCTCCGCGGGGATCGCGAAGGGCGGGTGCGGCCAGCCCAGCGCCTCGCGCATCGCCGCGATCTCCGCGGCGCCGAGGGCGGCGCCGTGCACCGCGTGGGTGCCCGCCTTGGTCGGGCTGCCGTGGCCGATCTCGGTGCGGCAGCAGATCAGCGAGGGCCGGTCGGTCATCGCCACCGCCTCCTCCAGCGCGGCGCGGACCGCCCGCGCGTCGTGGCCGTTGACGCCCCACACCACGTGCCAGCCGTAGGCGGCGAAGCGGCCGGGCGTGTCGTCGTGGAACCAGCCGTCGACGTGGCCGTCGATGGAGATGCCGTTGTCGTCCCACAGCGCCACCAGCTTGCCCAGCCCCAGCGTGCCGGCCAGCGAGCAGGCTTCGTGCGACACCCCTTCCATCAGGCAGCCGTCGCCCAGGAAGACGAAGGTGCGGTGGTCGACCACGGTGTGGCCGGGCCGGTTGAACTCGGCCGCCAGCAGCGTCTCCGCGAGCGCCATGCCGACGGCGTTGGCGAGGCCCTGGCCGAGCGGCCCGGTGGTGGTCTCCACGCCCGGCGTCACCCCCGCCTCGGGATGGCCCGGCGTGCGCGAGCCGGACTGGCGGAAGCGCTTCACCTCCGCCATCGGCAGGTCGTACCCGCTGAGGTGCAGCAGCGCGTACAGCAGCATCGATCCGTGGCCGTTCGACAGCACGAAACGGTCGCGGTCCGGCCAGCCGGGGTTGGCCGGGTTGTGGCGCAGGACGCCCGTCCCCCCGGTTCCCCACAGCGCGAGCGCGATCTCCGCCATGCCCAGCGGCATGCCGGGATGGCCGCTGCGCGCCGCCTCGACGGCGTCGACCGCGAGCATGCGCAGGGCGGTGGCGCAGGTTTCCGGGGGCGCGGCGGCCAGGGACTGGGGAGGGGCGGCGGCGAGGACGGGCATGGCGGAACCTTTCGCATCGGTGAAGGCCGGGAGGGGGCAGGCCGCGGAACGCTCCTGCGGAGCGGGCTCAGGCGGCGGCGGGGACGGCGACGGCCGGGTCCAGCTCGCCGCTGGCGTAGCGCTGCGCCATGACGGCGAGCGGCAGCGGCTTGATCGCCGCGGCGTGGCCGGCGGCGCCGAAGGCGGCGAAGCGCTCCTCGCACAGGGCCTGCATGGCGTCCATGGCCGGCTTCAGGCACTTGCGCGGGTCGAACTCGTCCGGCTTGCCCATGAGCACGCGGCGGAACTGGCCGGTCATGGCGAGCCGGGCGTCGGTGTCGATGTTCACCTTGCGCACGCCGTGGCGGATGCCGACGACGATCTCGTCGATGGGCACGCCCCAGGTCTGCGGGATCGCCCCGCCGTGCGCGTTGATGAGATCCTGAAGCTCCTGCGGCACCGTGGAGGCGCCGTGCATCACCAGATGGGTGCCCGGCAGGCGGGCGTGGATCGCCTTCACCACGTCCATGGCGAGGATGTCGCCGGCCGGCTTGCGGGTGAACTTGTAGGCGCCGTGCGAGGTGCCGATGGCGACGGCGAGCGCGTCGACCCGCGTCTCCGCCACGAAGCCGGCGGCCTGGTCGGGATCGGTCAGCAGCGCCTCGCGGGGCAGCGCGCCGGTGAAGCCGTGCCCGTCCTCCGCCTCGCCGGTGCCGGTCTCCAGCGAACCGAGGCAGCCCAGCTCCCCCTCCACCGAGACGCCGGCCATGTGCGCCATCGCGGCAACGCTGCGGGTGACGTCGACGTTGTAGGCGTGGGACGCCGGGGTCTTGCCGTCGGCCTCCAGCGAGCCGTCCATCATCACCGACGTGAAGCCGTTGACGATGGCCGACAGGCAGACCGCCGGCAGGTTCCCGTGGTCGAGGTGCAGGCACACGGGGATGGAGGGGTGCATCTCGACCGCCGCCTGCACCAGATGGCGCAGCACGGCGTCGCCGGCATACTGGCGGGCGCCGCGGCTGGCCTGGAGGATGACCGGCGCGTTGGTCCGCCTGGCCGCGGCCATGACCGCCAGCATCTGTTCCATGTTGTTGATGTTGAAGGCGGGAATGCCGTAGCCGTGCTCGGCGGCATGGTCGAGGAGCTGGCGCAGCGCGATGAGGGCCATGACCCGTGTCCTTTGCGAATGTGTCCTTTGCGAATGGCGGGCCGGGAGCGGTGGGGAGCGCGGCCCCGGGCATCCTGCAAAACCGGCTCAGCCCCCCAGGGCCTTGCGGCGGCGCTCCATCAGGCGCCAGATGAAGGGGGTGAAGATGAGCTGCATCGCCAGCTCCATGGCGCCGCCCGGCACGACCACGGTGTTGGCCCGCGACATGAAGCTGTCGTGGATCATGGTCAGGAGGTAGGGGAAGTCGATCCCCTTGGGGTTGGCGAAACGGATCACCACGATGCTCTCGTCCGGCGACGGGATGCGGCGGGCGATGAACGGGTTCGAGGTGTCCACCGTCGGCACGCGCTGGAAATTGACGTGCGTGCGGGTGAACTGCGGGCAGATGCAGTGCACGTAGTCGTGCATCCGCCGCAGGATGGTGTCGGTCACCGCCTCGGTGGAATAGCCGCGGGCCCCCTTGTCGCGCTGGATCTTCTGGATCCACTCCAGGTTCACCACCGGCACCACGCCGATCAGCAGGTCCGGGTAGCGGGAGACGTCCACCGTGTCGGTCGCCACCGCGCCGTGCAGCCCCTCGTAGAACAGGAGGTCGCTGTCCGGCAGGCTCTCCCATGGGGTGAAGGTGCCCGGCGGCTGGCCGTAGGGCCTGGCCTCCTCCTCGTTGTGGAGGTATTTGCGGTGCCGCCCGGTGCCGGTCTCCGCGTAGCTGCGGAACAGCTCCTGCAACTGGTCGAACAGGTTGGCCTCGGGGCCAAAATGGCTGAAGGTGTGGTCGCCGGCCGACAGCCGCTCGGCCATGATGACCTTCATCTCGGCGCGGTCGTAGCGGTGGAAGCTGTCGCCCTCGACGACGGCGGCCCTGACCGCCTCGCGGCGGAAGATCTCCTGGAAGGTGCGGGTGACCGAGGTGGTGCCGGCGCCCGAGGATCCGGTGATGGCGACGATGGGGTGGCGTTCCGACATGGCGGATTTCCCTCTCACTGGGCCGCGCCGAACAGGCTGCGGGCGTTGAACAGCGGCGCGTCGAGCGGTGCGGCCTCGGGCTCGTGGTGGTAGCGCTCGATGCGCTCGACCTCCTCGCGCGAGCCGACGATCAGCGGGATGCGCTGGTGCAGCTCCTGCGGCTGGACGTCGAGGATGCGCTGGGTCCCGGTGGTCGCCAGGCCGCCGGCCTGCTCGACCACGAAGGCGACCGGGTTGGCCTCGTAGAGCAGGCGCAGGCGCCCCGCGCGCACCGCCTTCCGGCTGTCGCGCGGGTAGAGGTAGACTCCGCCGCGGATCAGGATGCGGTGCACGTCGGCCACCAGCGACGCGATCCAGCGCGTGTTGAAGTCCTTGCCGCGCGGGCCGGCGTGGCCGGCGACGCACTCGTTGACGTAGCGGGCCACCGGCGGCTCCCAGAAGCGCCGGTTGGAGGCGTTGATCGCGAACTCGACGGTCGCCTCCGGAATGGCGAGCCGCGGGTGGGTCAGCATGAAGTCGCCCAGCACGCGGTCGAGCGTGAAGGCGGCCACGCCGTTGCCGAGCGTCAGCACCAGCATGGTGGACGGGCCGTAGACGGCGTAGCCGGCGGCCACCTGCCGGTTGCCGGGCTGGAGGAAGTCGGCCAGGGCCGGGGCCTCGCCGGGGCGCGGGCTGCGCAGCACCGAGAAGATGCTGCCGACCGAGACGTTGACGTCGATGTTCGACGAGCCGTCGAGCGGGTCGTAAAGCAGCAGATAGTCGCCGCGCGGGTAGTGGTCGGGCACCGCGCAGGGCTCCTCCTGCTCCTCCGAGGCGACGCCGGCCACATGGCCGCCGAACTCGGTGCGCTGGCGGAAGATCCCGTCGCTCAGGACATCGAGCCGGGCCTGCGTCTCGCCCTGCACGTTGACCGCGTCGATCTTGCCGAGCACGCCGCCGAGCGCGCCCATGCCCACGGCGCAGGAGATCGTCTTGCAGGCCTGCGCGACGTCGAGCAGCAGGGCGACCAGCCCGGTTTCCACGGAGCCGCGGCCGCGGCATTCCTCGATCAGGTACTGGGCCAGGGTGGTGGTCTGGGGGATGTGCATGGCCGGTCCTCCGCTCAGGCCACGGCCAGGGCGGCGCCGTGGGACTCCGCCCCGGCGATCGCCGCCGCCTGCAACGCGGCGATCGCCGCGGCGTAGTCGTCCCGGCCGAAGACGGCGGAGCCGGCGACCAGGATGTCGGCGCCGGCGGCGCCGATCTCGCCCGCGTTGTCCGGCGTCACGCCGCCGTCCACCTCCAGCAGGACCCGGCGGCCGCCGGCCTCGCGCTGGGCCTCGATGCGGGCGCGCACGGCGCGCAGCTTGGGCAGCGCGCCGGGGATGAAGGCCTGCCCGCCGAAGCCGGGGTTGACCGACATCACCAGCACGAGGTCGAGATCCTCCAGCGCGTGGTCGAGGACCGACAGCGGCGTGGCCGGGTTCAGCGCCAGGCCGGCCTTGCAGCCGTGCCCGTGGATCAGGCCGATGGTGCGGTGGACGTGGTCGCTGGCCTCGGGATGGAAGGTGATGACGTCGGCGCCGGCCGCCGCGAAGTCGGCGACCAGGCGGTCCACCGGGCGGACCATGAGGTGGACGTCCATGGGCACCGTGCAGCGGGTGCGGACGGCGCGGCACACCATGGGGCCGGCCGTCAGGTTCGGGACGTAGTGGTTGTCCATCGCGTCGAAGTGGATCATGCCGGCACCGGCTTGGACGGCGGCGCACACCTCCTCGCCCAGGCGGGCGAAGTCGGCGGACAAGAGACTGGGCGCAATACGGATGTCTCGGGTCATGGCGGCGCTTCCTCCGGGGCCTTGTTTGATCGCGGCGCGGGGGACCCGCGCCGGTGCCCGAATGCTAAAGACCGCAATTTGATTGTGGAAATTGGTTTTCCTGTCCACTCGGATAAGGTAAAGCTTATGCATCCCGCCCCCGGAGAAGCCCCCATGCGGCACGCGACGCTGCGCCAGATGCAGGTGTTCGAAGCGGTGGCCCGCCACCTCAGCTTCTCCAAGGCGGCGCAGGAGCTGAACCTGACGCAGCCGGCCGTGTCGTTGCAGATCAAGCAGCTGGAGGGGCTGGCCCGGCTGCCGCTGTTCGAGCAGATGGGCCGCCGGCTCTATCTGACGGGGGCCGCGGAGGTGCTGCTGCGGCACGTCCACGCCATCCTCGGCGCCGTGGCGGATTCCGAGGAGGCGCTGGCCGCCCTGCGCGGCCAGCGGGCGGGCGGGCTGAGGATCGGCGGCGTCAGCACCGCCAAGTATTTCGCGCCCTTCCTGCTGTCCGCCTTCGCCGGCGCCTATCCCGGGGTCGAGGTCACCCTGACGGTGGCGAACCGGCGGCGGGTGGTGGAACTCCTCGACGAGAACGCCGTCGACCTCGCCCTGATGGGCCAGCCGCCGGCGGACCAGCATTTCCGGGCGACCCGCTTCGCCGGCCATCCGCTGGTGATCATCGCCGCCCCCACCCACCGGCTGGCCCGCCGCCGCGTGCCCCCGAAGGCGCTCGACGGCGAGACCTTCCTGGTCCGCGAGCAGGGCTCGGGGACGCGCGCCGCCATGGAACGGCTGCTCGCCGAGCACAGCGTCGTCCCCGGCCGCATGACCGAGATGGCCAGCAACGAGACCATCAAGCAGGCGGTCATGGCCGGCCTGGGCGTGAGCTTCCTGTCGCAGCACACGGTCGGGCTGGAGGTCGCGGTGCGGCGGCTGGCGATCCTGCCGGTGGAGGGCACCCCGGTGCTGCGCGACTGGAACGTGGTGCACCGCGACGGCAAGCGCCTGCTGCCCGTGGCGGAAGCCTTCGTCCGCTTCCTCGCCGAGCAGGGGGGGCGCGTCCTGGAGGAGGCGATGCGGATCCAGCTGCCCCGCCGGCGGCGCGGCCCCTGACGGTCCATGGATACGGTCCATGGATGATGACGGTCCATGGATGATTTTTGCTTATGGAGCCGGAAAGGACATCTCATTAGACCTTATGCACCACCGTCGCTAGCGTCCGTCCTTGCAGATGCGACACACCGGAGGCAGCGCCATGGACCAGTCCGCACGCTACGTCAATCTCTCCCTCAAGGAGGAGGACCTGATCGGCGCGGGGCGCCACGTCCTCTGCGCCTACCGCATGCGGCCGAAGGCCGGCTACGGCTACACGGAGACGGCGGCGCACTTTGCGGCCGAAAGCTCCACCGGCACCAACGTCGAGGTCTGCACCACCGACGACTTCACCCGCGGGGTCGATGCCCTGGTCTACGCGATCGACGCCGAGCGCGAGCTGTTCAAGGTCGCCTACCCGGTGGCCCTGTTCGACCGCAACATCATCGACGGCCGGGCGATGATCGCGTCCTTCCTGACGCTGGCGGTGGGCAACAACCAGGGCATGGGCGACGTCGAGTACGCCAAGCTGCACGACTTCTACGTCCCGCCGGCGCTGCTGACGCTGTTCGACGGGCCGGCGGTCAACATCGCCGACCTCTGGCGGGTGCTGGGCCGGCCGGTGGTGGACGGCGGCCCGATCATCGGCACCATCATCAAGCCGAAGCTGGGCCTGCGGCCGGAGCCCTTCGCGCGGGCCTGCTACGATTTCTGGCTCGGCGGCGATTTCATCAAGAACGACGAGCCGCAGGGCAACCAGGTCTTCGCCCCCCTGAAGGACACCATCCGCGCGGTGGCCGACGCCCTGCGCCGCGCCCAGGACGAGACGGGCAAGGCCAAGCTGTTCTCGGCCAACATCACCGCCGACGATCCCTTCGAGATCATCGCCCGCGGCGAGTTCATCCTGGAGACCTTCGCCGAGAACGCCGGCCACGTGGCCTTCCTGGTGGACGGCTACGTCGCCGGGCCGGCCGCGGTGACCACCGTGCGCCGGCGCTTCCCCGGCCAGTTCCTGCACTATCACCGGGCCGGCCACGGCGCCGTGACCTCGCCGCAGTCGATGCGCGGCTACACCGCCTTCGTGCTGGCCAAGATGGCGCGCCTGCAAGGGGCGAGCGGCATCCACACCGGCACCATGGGATTCGGCAAGATGGAGGGCGAGGCGTCCGACCGCGCCGCCGCCTACATGCTGGAGCGCGACGTCGCCGACGGCCCCTTCTATCGCCAGGAGTGGCTGGGCATGAAGCCGACCACGCCGATCATCTCCGGCGGCATGAACGCGCTGCGGCTTCCCGGCTTCTTCGACAATCTCGGGCACGCCAACATCATCCAGACCTCGGGCGGCGGCTCCTTCGGCCACATCGACGGCGCGGCCGCCGGGGCGCGCTCCCTGCGCCAGGCCTACGAAGCCTGGGCCAGGGGCGTGCCGCTGACCGACCACGCCCAGGAGCACCGCGACCTGGCGCGCGCCTTCTGGTCCTTCCCGCGCGACGCCGACAGCCTCTATCCGGGCTGGCGGAACATCCTGGCCGGGGCGGCGCCGTCCTCGTCCGAACGGGCGGCGTGACGCGCCGGCTTCCCCCACAGGTGGGGGAGGGGAAAAAACCGCCCTCCCCCGCCCTGCGGGGAAGCGCCGGGGTGGGGGGAATCCGGCGCCGCGCGGCCTCCTTCAAAGCGGGATCACACCCCCTTGCGGGCCAGCGCCAGGGCGTCGCGCAGGACCTCCATGTCGCCGACATGGTTGGCCAGCAGCAGGACCAGCTTGGCGTTGACCATGCTGCTCTGCTCGGCGGTGAGGTCGCGGTGGGTGTCGATCAGCGCCTCGTAGAAGCCGTCGGGGTCGGCGAGGCGGTTCTCGGTCACGAGCGTGGCCATGGGCGGTTCCTCCTTTGTCCGGTCTCAACCTTTGTCCGGTCTCGACCTTTGTCTGGTCTCAACCTTTGTCTGGTCTTAATGGCCGACGGCGCGGTTCAGGGCGGCGGTCAGCCGGTCGGCGTCGAAGCTCCGCCAGCGGCCGGCCACATGCTGGTCGGGACGGATCAGGTAGAAGGTGCCGGGGGTGGCGTCGTAGCGTTCCCGGAAGCGGCCGTTCACGTCGAGAAGCTCGTTGGCCAGGGCCTCGCGGCGGCGGTCGGTGACGGCGTGCCAGGCGAAGGGGAGCGGGCCGCGGGCCAGCCCGTCGAGCGCCGCCGCCACCTCGGCCGGGACCGGGTCGGAGCCGGCGTGGTAAAGCCCCACGAAGCCGCCGCCCAGCCGGTCCATCAGCCAGCCGGGCCGCCCCTCGGCCTCCACCGGCGCGTCGGTCGCCGGGGCGCCCGGCACCATCCGCCCGGCGAAGCGGTCGGTGTCCGGCGTGTTGAGGGGGCTGTCGGTGTAGGTGGTCGGGGTGGACAGCCGGCCCGAATTGACCAGCGCCCGCGCGAAGGGATGCTCCGCCGCGAGATCCAGCACGGCGTCGCGGAAGGTCCGGCTGACGGCGCTCTTGGGGGTGATGAAGTCGGTGGAGCGGGTGGAGTTCAGCAGGTTCTCCCGGGCCGCCGCCACCCGCTCGTCGGAGTAGCTGTCGAGCAGGCTCTCCGGCGCCAGCCCCTCCATGACCAGCGCCAGCTTCCACACCAGGTTGTCGGCGTCGGGCACCCCGGAATTCGCCCCGCGCGCCCCGAAGGGCGAGACCTGGTGGGCGCTGTCGCCGGCGAAGAAGATCCGGCCGGCGCGGAAATTCTCCAGCCGCCGGCACTGGAAGGTGTAGACGGACACCCACTCCAGCTCGAACGCAACGTCGGGACCCAGCATCGCCTTGAGCCGGGGGATGACGCGCTCGGGCTTCTTCTCCTCCTCCGGGTCGGCATCCCAGCCGAGCTGGAAGTCGATGCGCCAGACATTGTCGGCCTGCATGTGCAGGAGGGTGGACTGCCGGGGGTGGAAGGGCGGGTTGAACCAGAACCAGCGCTCCGCCGGGAAGTCCGCCTTCATCACCACGTCGGCGATCAGGAAGCGGTCCTGGAAGACCTCGCCGACGAACTCCAGCTCCAGCATCTTGCGGATCGACGATTTCGCCCCGTCGCAGGCGATCACCCAGCCGGCCTCCAGCGCGTGGACCCCGTCGGGCGTCTCGACCTGGAGGACGACGTGGTCGTCCTGCTGGCGGACCGACAGCACCCGCGACTTCCAGCGCAGATCGACCCGGCCGGTGGCCAGCGCGTCGGCGACCAGATACTCCTCCAGGTAATATTGCTGAAGGTTGATGAAGGCCGGGATCTTGTGGTCGGGCTCGGGCAGCAGGTCGAACTGGTAGACCTGCCGGTCGTGGTGGAAGACCTTGCCGATGTTCCAGACCACGCCCTTGTCGATCATGCGGGCGGCGGAGCCGAGGCGGTCCCACACCTCCAGCGCGCGCTTCGCGTAGCAGACGGCACGGCTGCCGACGCTGACCGTGTCGTCCTCGTCCACCACCACCACCGGCACGCCGCGGCGCGCAAGGTCGAGCGCCGCGGTCAGGCCGACCGGCCCGGCGCCGACGACCACCACGGGGTGGCGCCGCACCGTTCCGGTGCGCTGCTCGTCGGATGGAATGTAAGTGAATTTGGGGTAGCTGTAGGTCGAATGCATGGTGCGGTCCCCCCGGCGGTCCTCATCGGGACGGTCGTTATTGATTTCAAATGATACTGTTTCATTTGATACTTTTCAAACGGAAAGCGGGGGGAGGAGCTTCCACCCCGCCCCCACCCCGCCCCTCCCGCGCGGCGGCCTCAGCCCTTCGGGCGCAGGTCGCGGACCCGTTTGGCCTTGCCCTGCGAGCGCTCCAGGGCGCCGGGATCGACCAGCTCGACCTCCGTCGTGATGCCGATCAGCGACTTGATGCGGTGCTGGAGATGGCGGGCGAAGGGCTTGCGCTCCTCGCCGGCGTGGGACGGGTCGACCTCGACGCGGACCGCCAGATTGTCCATGTGCCCGTCGCGGGTGACGACCAGCTCGTAATGCGGGGCGAACATCGGCTCCTTGCAGATCAGCTCCTCGATCTGGGTCGGGAAGACGTTCACGCCGCGGATGATGAGCATGTCGTCGGAACGGCCGGTGATCTTGTCGATGCGCCGCATGCTGCGCGCGGTCGGCGGCAGGAGCCGCGTCAGGTCGCGCGTCCGGTAGCGGATCATCGGCAAGCCTTCCTTGGTCAGCGTCGTGAAGACCAGCTCGCCGTACTCGCCGTCCGGCAGCACCTCACCGGTGTCGGGGTTGATGATCTCGGGGTAGAAATGGTCCTCCCAGATGACCGGGCCGTCCTTGGTCTCCACGCATTCGCTGGCGACGCCGGGACCCATGATCTCCGACAGGCCGTAGATGTCCACGGCGTCGATGCCGAAGCGCCGCTCGATCTCCTCCCGCATGGCGTTGGTCCAGGGCTCGGCGCCGAAGATGCCGACGCGCAGCGCCGTCTGCCAGGTCGTCATGCCCTGGCGCTCCATCTCCTCCGCGATGTTCAGCATGTAGGAGGGGGTGACCATGATGATGTTCGGCTCGAAGTCGCGGATGAGCTGGACCTGCCGTTCCGTCTGGCCGCCGCCCATGGGGATGACGGTGCAGCCCAGCCGCTCCGCCCCGTAATGGGCGCCCAGCCCGCCGGTGAACAGGCCGTAGCCGTAGGAGACGTGGACCCGGTCGCCGCGCCGGCCGCCGGCGGCACGGATGGAGCGGGCGACGAGGTCCGCCCAGTTCTGGATGTCGGACTCGGTGTAGCCGACCACCGTCGGCTTGCCGGTGGTGCCGCTGGAGGCGTGCAGCCGCACCAGCTCGGTCATCGGCACGGCGAACAGGCCGAAGGGGTAGGTCTGGCGCAGATCCTCCTTCACCGTGAAGGGGAACAGCGCCAGATCCTTCAGCTCCTTGAAGTCGGCGGGGGTGACGCCCTTCTTCTGGCACTTGGCCCGGAAATGCGCGACGTTCGCGTAGGTGTGCTGGAGCGACCATTTCAGCCGCGACACCTGCATCGCCGTGATCTCGTCGCGGCTGGCCGTCTCGTATTGGTCGAGTTCGTGCCGCAGGGGCGTGTTGAGCATCAGCATGGCGTTACTCCCTAGGGTGCGGTGCGGGCCGGTTGTTGTTGTCTTGGCCCTGCCGATGAATGTTGGGCGTCCGTCAGTCGCGCTCCAGCATCAGCGCGATGCCCTGGCCGACGCCGATGCACATGGTGCACAAGGCGCGCCGTGCCCGGCGCTGCTCCAGCTCGACCAGGGCGGTGCCGGCCAGCCGGGCGCCGGAGGCCCCCAGCGGATGGCCGAGCGCGATGGCCCCGCCCTGGGGGTTGACATGCCCGGCGTCGTCCGGCAGGCCGAGCTGGCGCAGCACGGCCAGCGCCTGGGCGGCGAACGCCTCGTTCAGCTCCACCACGTCGATCTCGCCGATGCCGAGCCCCAGCCGGTCGAGCAGCCTGCGCGTCGCCGGAACCGGGCCGATGCCCATGACCCGCGGCGGCACCCCGGCGGTGGCCAGCCCGGTGACCCGCGCCCGCGGGGTCAGGCCG
>JAEZHQ010000284.1 GCA_023416455.1 Pseudomonadota bacterium
GCCCCGCCCCGGCCGGAGGGCGAGGCCCAGGCCGCGCCGCCCGCGCCGGCCGCGCCGCCGTCGAAGATCTACGGCAGCCAGAACCAGACCTCGCGCGTCCAGCTTCGCGCCACCCAGGACAGCTGGATCCAGGTCCGCGACGGCAACGGCGAGATCATCTTCACCCGCGTGCTGAAGCCGGGCGACGTCTTCCGCGTCCCGGACCGGCCGGGAATCCGCGTGCGCACCGGCAACGCCGGGGGCCTGACCGTGGTCGCCGACGGGGTCGAGGGGGCGCCGCTGGGCGCGGTCGGCCAGGTGCTGCGCGACGTGGCGCTCGACCAGCACGCGCCGGCGCCGCGTGGCGGGGCCGGTGGCGGCCCGGTGCCCTGATGCCCTTCCGAAGGAACGGCGGCGTCGGTTCCCTTCCACGGCCGCCGGTGGCGGCGGTGCCGCGACGCCGCTCCTCCGGGGCGGCCTCAGCCGGCGGCCCCCTCGGGATTTCTCTTGAATCCGCGGCGGCGGACCGCACTTCTGGCGTGACGCCGGCTGCGCTATAAGGGCGCGGCCGGAACCCCCGCCGACGCCCCGAGGCCGATCCCATGAGCAGCGTGCGCCCCTACCGCCAGATCCACCGCCGCAAGTCCCGCTCGATCCGGGTGGGCAACGTGCTCGTCGGCGGCGACGCGCCGATCTCGGTGCAGACCATGACCAACACGCCGACCGCCGACGTCAAGGCGACGGTCGAGCAGATCCAGGCGGCGGAGCGGGTCGGCGCCGACATCGTGCGCGTCTCCTGCCCCGACCGGGACTCGGCGCTGGCGCTGAAGGAGATCGTCCGCCAGGTCAAGGTGCCGATCGTCGCCGACATCCACTTCCACTACAAGCGCGCCATCGAGGCGGCGGAGAGCGGGGCGGCCTGCCTGCGCATCAACCCCGGCAACATCGGCTCGGCCGAGCGCGTGCGCGAGGTGGTCAAGGCGGCCAAGGACCATGGCTGCTCCATGCGCATCGGGGTGAACGCCGGCTCGCTGGAACAGGATCTCCTGGAAAAATACGGCGAACCCTGCCCCGAGGCCCTGGTGGAGAGCGCGCTGAACCACGCGCGGATCCTGGAGGACCACGACTTCACCGAGTTCAAGATCTCGGTCAAGGCGTCCGACGTGTTCCTGGCGGTCGCCGCCTACCAGGGGCTGGCGGAGGCTTGCGACTACCCCCTGCACATCGGCATCACCGAGGCCGGCGGCCTGCGCGCCGGGACGGTGAAGTCGTCCATCGGCCTCGGCATGCTGCTGTGGTCGGGAATCGGCGACACGCTGCGCGTCTCGCTGTCCGCCGAACCGGCGGAGGAGGTCCTGGTCGGCTACGACATGCTGAAGTCGCTGGGCCTGCGCCGGCGCGGCGTGACCGTCGTCTCCTGCCCCAGCTGCGCGCGGCAGAACTTCAACGTGATCAAGACGGTGGAGCTGCTGGAGCAGCGCCTGGCCCACATCACCACGCCGCTCACCCTGTCGGTGATCGGCTGCGTCGTGAACGGCCCCGGCGAGGCGCGCGAGACCGACATCGGCCTCACCGGCGGCGGCAACAACACCCACCAGATCTATCTGTCGGGCGTCACCGACCACCGGCTGAAGGACCAGGACATCGTCGAGCATCTGGTCGGTCTGGTCGAGCGGAAGGCCGCCGCCATCGAGGCCGCTGCCATCGAGGCCGCCGCGGCGGAGCGGGACTCCGCGGCGGCGGCGGAGTAGAACAGCCCGGTCCCGTTCCGCCCGGCGGTGCGGGGGCCGAGCCAGAGAGTCCCGAAGAGCCCAAGGTGACCACCTCCTACCTCGTCATCGGCGCCAGCCACCGGACCTGCTCGGGCGCGCTCCGCGACCGCCTCACCACCGAGGAGGCGGAGGTTCCCGACGTGCTGGCCCGGCTGCGCGGGGCCGGGCTGGCGCAGGCGGTGTGGCTCAGCACCTGCGACCGGGTGGAGGTGCAGCTCGCCCACCCGCGGCCGCTGGAGGCGGCGCTCGTCGTCGCCGAAGTGCTGGCGGCTCGGCTCGGGCTCGCCACCGCGGACCTGGCCGGCCAGCTCTACACCCTGACCGGCCTGGACGCGGTGCGCCATGTCTTCGCCGTGGCCTGCTCCCTCGACAGCCAGATCGTCGGCGAGCCGCACGTTCTGGGCCAGCTCAAGGCGGCGCACCGCCACGCCGCCGCCGCCGGCCTCACCGGGCCGGAGCTGGAGGCCCTCCTCCAGGCCGCCTACGCCGCGGCCAAGCGGGTGCGCAGCGAAACCCCCATCGCCGAGGGCGCCACCTCGCTGGTGGCCGCCGCGGTCCAGGTGGCCCGCGACCTGCACGGCGACCTCAGGCGCTGCTCGGGCCTGCTGATGGGGCTCGGCGACATGGGCGTGCTGGTGCTGGACGGGCTGCGCGAGGCCGGCCTCGGCCGGCTGACCGTGGCCGCCCCGGTGGACCGCCGGGCGGTAGCGGCGGCGCGGCGGCTCGACAGCCACTTCGCGCCGTGGGGCGACCTCGATTCCGCCCTGGCCGGCGCCGATATCGTGGTGACCGCGGCCGGGCTGGGGCGCTATATCCTGGCGGCGCAGGCGTTGGCGGCGGCGTTGAAGCGTCGTCGCCGGCGCCCGGTCTTCGTGGTGGACGCGGCCATCCCGGCCGACGTCGAC
>JAEZHQ010000304.1 GCA_023416455.1 Pseudomonadota bacterium
CGCCGGCGCCAAAGCCCGCGGCGGCACCCGTGGCCGTGGCGGCAGCGCCCGCGCCGGCGCCCAAGCCCGTGGCAGCCGCCGTGGCGTCCCCCGTGGCGGCGTCCGCCACCCCCGCTACCGCCTATCCCGCCTTCGTGCTGAGCGCGTCGGGCGAACCGGACTACGGCAAGGCCCAGTGGACTCCCCTGCATTTCAAGCCGGCGATCGACACCGCCACCAACGAGCAGTGCCTCGCCTGCCACCAGGAAGTGCTGGAGCCGAGCGTCCGCGCCGCCTCTCCGGCGGGGGTGAAGGCTGAAAGCGCGCTGGCCTGGTACCAGACGCTGGATACCTACGAGGGCGCCCAGGACACCTTCCATCGCCGCCACCTGACCTCGGCCATGTCCGAGCGGCTGATGAACCTGCAATGCAATTTCTGCCACCAGGGCTCCAACCCGCGCGAGGAAGCGCCGGTGCCGCCCACCGCGGCCAGCACCGTCCACACGCTGCGCAAGCAGGTGAACCCGGAAACCACCTGCCTGATGTGCCACGGCAAGTTCCCGTGGGAGCACATGGAGGGCCTTGCCGGCCCGTGGGAGGAGCAGCGCGAGACCTTTGAGCCGGAACCGGGCAGCAACGGCTGTCTGTCCTGCCACAACGCCGAGGGCGGCTTCCGCTCCGAGCGGCACAAGGTGAACTACCTCAAGCCGGAGGCCATCGAGGCCGCCGCGACCGAGAATTCGGACACCTGCTACGGCTGTCACGGCGGCCGGTCGTGGTACCGGATCAGCTATCCCTACCCGCGCCACCCCTGGCCCGACATGCCCGAGGGCACGCCGGACTGGGCAAAGGGCCGCCCGACCGCCTCCGATCCGCGCCACGCGCTGCCCGCAAAGTGAGAGACGCCATGGACAGCAAGACCATCCTCGCCAACGCGCTGAACGTCTCGCGGCGCGGTTTCATCCAGGGTGCCGCGGGCGCCGCCGCGACCGCGAGCCTGTTCCGCGCCGTGGCGCCGAACGAGGCCGGGGCCTTCGCCTACAGCCCCTACCCGACCGACGACGAGCTGGTCACCGTGCCGACCAGTTGCGCCCACAACTGCGGCAGCCGCCACATGCTGGTGGCGCACAAGAAGGGCGACGTCATCGTCCGCCTGTCCACCGACGACGGCCGCTTCCACGGCCCCGAGGGCAGCTACGGCACGGACACCGAGGAGGTGCCGCAGCTGCGCGCCTGCCTGCGCGGGCGCTCCTACCGGGCGCGGCTCTATTCGGCCGAACGCCTGCTCTACCCGATGATCCGGGTCGGCGAGCGCGGCGAAGGCAAGTTCAAGCGGGCCTCCTGGGACGTCGCGCTGGACTATGTCGCGGAACGGATGCAGCGCATCAAGCAGCAGCATGGGCCGCAGGCCCTGCTCGACCAGTCCTACGCCGGGGCCTCCTACGGGGTGCTGCACAAGTCCGACCAGATCGAGGGCCTGCTCGGCCGGTTCCTCGGCATGTTCGGCTGCCGCACCTCCTCCTGGTCGGTGCCGTCCTACCAGGCGACCACCTTCTCCAGCCGCATGACCTTCGGCACCATCGAGGACGGGAACGAAGACGACGCCTTCGCCCATTCCAAGCTGATCATCATGTGGGGGTGGAACCCCGCCTACACCTTCCACGGCGGCAACACCTTCTACTACATGCGCCTGGCCAAGCAGCGCGGCTGCCGCTTCGTGCTGGTTGACCCGCAGTATTCGGACAGCGCCTCGGCCTACGACGCCTGGTGGATCCCCATCCGGCCGGCGACCGACGCCGCCATGATGGCGGGGATGGCCTTCCACATCTTCACCAACAACCTCCAGGACCAGGACTTCATCAACCGCTTCTGCCAGGGCGTCGATCCCGGCACGATGCCGCAGTGGGCCCAGGGACAGGAGAGCTTCAAGGACTACATCCTCGGCACCCGCGACGGGCAGCCGAAGACGCCGGAATGGGCCAGCGCCATCTGCGGCGTGCCGGCCACCGACATCGTGAAGCTGGCCGACCTCTACGCCCGCACCAAGCCCGCCGCGCTGAAGGCGTCCTGGGCGCCGGGGCGCAACTCCAACGGCGAGCAGTACAACCGCATGGCCGCCGCCCTCCAGGCCATGACCGGCAACATCGGCAAGCTGGGCGGCTGCGCGGAAGGCGTGGGCAAGGCATGGCACGCCGAGGGCGTGGCCTATCCCTATGACGAGTTCGCCAACGTCTGGTACGCCTCCATCAAATCGGACCGCTGGGCGCACCTCGTCCTCAACTACCCGAACCTGAAGCGGGAAGAGATCGGGCTGTGGCCGCGCTCCGACAATCTGGACGGGGTGATCCCGAACATCCGGGGCATCTTCTGGCAGGGGTCGAACTGGTTCAACCAGCTGACCAACATCAACAAGCAGATCGAGGCGATCCGCAAGCTGGACCTCGTGGTCTGCAACGACTCGACCATCACGCCGAGCGGCCTTTACGCCGACGTGCTGTTCCCGGTGGCCACCCACTTCGAGCGGCACGACGTGGCGCTGCCCTGGTACAAGGGCCACTACTACATCCATCGCCCGAAGGTCATCCAGCCGCTGGGTGAATCGAAGACCGACCTCCAGATCTACACGGAGCTGGCCTACCGGCTGGGCTTCGGCGAGCGTTACAACCCGCGCGCCAACCGCGACTACTTCCATTACGACGACGCGGTGGACGAGGCTTATCTCGCCGCCTGGTGGGAGAAGGTCCAGCACCACCAGCACGCCACGATCTCGTGGGAGGAGTTCAAGAAGCAGGGCTCCTACAAGTTCAAGCTGCCGCGCCTGCACGTGG
This sequence comes from Pseudomonadota bacterium, assembly GCA_023416455.1. Classification (GTDB taxonomy): domain Bacteria; phylum Pseudomonadota; class Alphaproteobacteria; order Azospirillales; family Azospirillaceae; genus Azospirillum. The sequence continues at coordinate 2,808 of JAEZHQ010000304.1, forward strand.
CCTTCCAGGACCAGATCGAGAAGGGCATCCCCTTCCCGACGCCGAGCGGCAAGATCGAGATCCTGTCGACCACGCTGGCGCAGGTGACGGACTGGACCCGGACCGCCTGGGGCGAGCCGATCCCGGCCATCCCCAAATGGACCGAGCCTTTCGAAAGCCTGAACCACACGGACAAGATGGTGGAACACCCGTTCCACATGATCACGCCGCACCCGCGCTGGCGCACGCATTCGATCTTCAACAACATCCCCTGGCTGCGCGAGACCTACGACCAGGAGATCACCATCAACGCCGAAGACGCCAAGCGCCTGGGCATCCAGACCGGCGACACGGTGGAGGCCTACAACGCGCGCGGCCGCACGGTCCTGCCCGCCTACGTCACCGAGCGGGTGATGCCGGGGGTGGTGATCGTGTACGAGGGGGCGTGGCTGGACCTCGACGCGCAGGGTGTCGACCGCTCCGGCAACCCGGACGTGCTGACCCTCGACCAGCCGAGCCCGGCGGGCGCCTTCGCCTACAACACCATCCTGGTGAACCTGCGCAAGACGGACCTGAACCATCGCCCGGGGTGGGACCAGCTCGCCACCTCCCGCACCCACGTCTTCCGCCGCAGCAGCTGAGGGAGGGCCTGAACAATGACCGAGGACAAGAAGGCCCGCATCCAGGTGGCGGTGGCCACGCGCAAGCGGCAGGGCTACACGCCGGTGGTGCCGGACACGCAGCTCGGCTTCGTCCACAACAATGTGGACTGCATCGGCTGCCGTGCCTGCGAGATCGCCTGCAAGGACAAGAACGGGCTGGGGCCGGGGCCGCGCTTCCGCCGCGTGATGTATGTGGAAGGCGGCTCCTATCCGGACGTGTTCGCCTACAAGGTCAACATGTCCTGCAACCACTGCGCGGAGCCGGCCTGCCTGCCGACCTGCCCGACGGGTGCGATCTTCAAGCGGCAGAAGGACGGGATCGTCGACATCGACAGCAGCCTGTGCATCGGCTGCCGCCGCTGCGAGGCCGCCTGCCCGTTCGGCGCGCCGCAGTTCGATGCGGCCTCCAACACGGTGATGAAGTGCAACCTGTGCGTCGACGAAATCGACGCCGGACGCAAGCCCTACTGCGTCATGGGCTGCATGATGCGGGTGCTGGACATCGGCCCGATCGACCAGATCCGCGACGGCAGCTACCCGACCAAGGCGGTCGGCCCCGGTGATCGGGTGGTGCGCCGCGTGCGCAACATGGCCGACCCGGAACTGACCAACCCGTCCATCGCCTTCGTGGCGCATCCCAAGGGAAAAGTCGAGGGATGAGGACGGCGCCGACGCTGAGCCCCGTTCCGCCGCCGGCGGAACGGGGCCGGGCGGAGGGACATCCCGCCGGCCCCGCCGGCGGGACCGGGTGTCCCCTCCCGCCGGAAACCGGCTTCGAGAGAGGAGTGGCACGTGGACGGATCAATTGAAGCGGACATCGACGCGGTCGCCGCCGTCGCCGCCGTCGCCGAGGCGTCCCCGGTGGTCGTTCAGTTCGGGCGGACGGTCGCGGCGGATCTGCGCCGGCTGGCGCGCCTGCACGACCGGGAGCCGACCGCCGACCTCCTGGAGGAGCTGCGCGAGCAGCCCCTCCAGGATCTTTTCGGTCTGACGCTCGACCGCCCCGACGCCCATCAGGCCCTGGCGCTGATCACCGAGGTGGTGAGCGACCTGCCCCGCCCCATCGACACGGCGTCGCTCGACGAACTGGCCGCCGACTTCGCCTCCATCTACCTGACCAACGCCTACCGCGCCTGCCCCATGGAGTCGGTCTGGGTGCACGATGAACCCCTGCGCCGGCAGGAGGCCATGTTCCGGGTGAAGGCCTGGCACCGCCGCTTCGGCCTCGTCACCGAGGATCCGCGCGACGCCGACCATCTGGTCCTGGAGCTGCATTTCCTGGCCGACCTGATGGAACGCTCCACCCCCACGGAGGTCGCGGCCTTCCTCGACCAGCATCTCCTGCGCTGGGTGCCGTCCTTCTGCGGGCGTGTCGCCGCGCGCTGCCGCACGCCTTATTTCGCCGGCCTGGCGCTGCTGACCGGCGCCTATCTCGACCAGCTGCGCGACCTGCTGGAGCAGGCGTTCGAGGTCCCCCGCGCTTCGGACGAGCGGCGCTCCGCCGAACGGAAGGGGGCGGCCTGCCGCAAGCCGGACCATGCGGATTCGCTTGGGTGACCGGCCGGACCGGGGACTGATACGGACGGTGCTGTGAAGGCGTCGTCCGCATCACCCCTTCGATCAATGCTATGGCATTGATCTGTCGGGTTTTACCGGCGGCGCTCCGTGTTCATGCCGCCGGCATGACATCGACGGCGTTTGATGGCGGCGTCCACGAACGCCGTCACGTCGGACCCGGACGAACATGAAGCCTTCATGCGCCGGCCGTATGAGGCCGGCCGGATCGGCGGAGGGGGCCATATGATGATGCCCGCGCCCGAAACGGACAAGGCCATCGGTCCCGCCATCGCGGACCGCCCCGTTGCCGCGCCCCCGGACATCGCGGCGGAGCGTTGCGTGCACCACCGCGCCGCCGTGGCGAGTTGCCGCGCCTGCGCCGACGCCTGCCCGCGCGGCGCCTGGATCGTGGACGACGACGGCGTGGCGCTGGACGCGACGTCCTGCGACAACTGCGGCTTGTGCGCGCCGGCCTGCCCGCAGGGAGTCATCAGCCATTCCCCCAAGGTGGCCCGCCGCATGGAAGAGGGGCAGCCGATCGCCTTCGCCGCCTGCGCGCACACCGGGCTGCGCAACGGACAGGACGGGGTGGCGGGGGTGTTGCCCTGCCTCGGCGTGCTGGGCCTCGCCGACCTCGCCGGCCTCTACCGCGACGGCGTGCGGCGTCTGGTGGTCACGCGGGAATGCTGCGCCGCCTGCCCGTCCGGCCGTTCCGCCGACGGCGGGCTGGAGCGTGCGGCGGAGGAGCTGAACCGGCTGCTCGCCGGACGCGGGCTGCCACCCCTGAAGCTGACCCGCCGCTCGCCGACGCCGTGGCGGCCTATCTGACCTTCGACAGCACGCCGGATAAAGGCCGGCGCGACGGCCCGGGTCCGGCCGGGGACGGGGGCGGGCTCAGCCGGCGGGCGCTGTTCCGCCGCTCCGCCCGCCGTCTTGCCGGCGAACAGCCGGAGAAGGACAGCGCGGCATCCCACCGCCCGCCCGGCCGCCTGCTGCCGCCGCCGGCCCCGGGCCTCCCGGCCGAGACGGTGCCCTGGCCGTGGGTGCCGTCCATCGACACCGCCCGCTGCGACGGCTGCGCCGGCTGCGCGCGCCTGTGCCCGACCGGGGCCATCGCCCTCGACACCGATCCCCCGGCCTTCCGCATCACCGCGGAGGACTGCACGGGTTGCCGCCTGTGCGTGGATGTCTGCTCGCCCGGCGCCCTGATCCTGGAGCGGCTGGCCCCGCGCCGCCAGACCCACGTCGCCCTGCACACCCGGCGCTGCCCGTCCTGCGGCGTGCTGTCCCGGCTGCCGGCCGACCCGTCCGGCGCCTCGGACGGAGGGCACGGGCTCTGCCCGGTGTGCCGCAGGACGGGCCGCGCAGGGTCGCTGTTCCAGGTCCTGGACTGATCCGGACGGCGCCTGAAGGCGTCGTCCGGATCACCTTCTCGATCAATGCTATCGCATTGATCTGTCGGGTTTTACCGGCGGCGCTCCGTGTTCATACCGGCCCTGATTGTTCTGGCCCAGCGAACCGGCCGCGACCGCGGGCGCGCGCCCACATGGGCGCGAATCCAAGCGACGCTGGGGCTGGTGCTGATCATCGGACTTGCCCTGCACCGCGCCGGGCGGAGGGGCGTCGCCACCGCGAGGAGCTGGAGGCGGCGCTGCGCCAGTCGCAGAGGGTGGAGGCGCTGGGGCGCTGGGGCGCCGGACCGGCGGCGCCGCCCGCCACCTGAACGCCGCGACGCCATGTCCCGTGGCGGGCACCTGCGCATCTCGGCGCATGCCGGCCGCGGCACGGCGATCCGCCTCACGCTGCCCCCGCCGCCCGCTTGCCCACCCCGCCGGAGCCGCCCGTGACGGCGGGCGGCACGCCCCAGCCGATGCGGAGCCTGGTGGTGGAGGACAACGCCCCGGACCTGATGGCCACCGTGGAGGGGCTGACGCAGGAAGGGTTCGAGGTGCTCACCGCCGACCACGGCGCCGGTGCCCTGGGGCTTCTGGAGCAGGAGAGCGGAATCGAGGTGGTGGTCTCCGGCGTGGTCATGCCCTACGGGGGCCCCGGTCTCGACCTCGCCCGCCAGGTGCGCTTGCGCTGGCCGCGCATCCGGTTCGTCCTGACCTCCGCTTACGGCCCGGAAGCGCTGGCCGGGATGGGGGCCGATACCGTTGCCCTGCCGCCGCCGTCCGCATCGGCATGAAGGGAGAGAGGCTCAGAGCAGCACGCTGAGGAACATCGGCGCCCACAGCACCATCGACCAGAGGAGACCGAGCAGGATCCCATGGGTAAGATCGGTGAAGGTGGGCTGTGCAAGGCAATGAAGGCGCCAGATGGCCTCCCGGTCACTGGTCGGCTCGTGATGCGCGTCGGTCATGTCCATGGCCTCTGAGCTGTCAAACGATCCGGGTGCACGGTCTCAAGGCTCCCGCATCGGGGAATCCTGCCGGCTCCGTCACCCCCTGGAACAGGAACCATCGACGGGGGCGCCGGTTCCGCACCGCACATAAGAGGGGACGTGGGGATCTCGGCCATCCCGAAGGGGGGCTCTCCTTCGGGGAGGAACGGGCGGGAAGGCAGGGCCGTCCCATGGGCCGCGGCGTTGCGGACGGCGCGGCCGGAGCCGCCTTGCGGGCGGGGCGGCCCCGATGCCCCCTTCCGGAAAGGCGGGGGCTCCCGATGCGGACGGCGCCGTGACGGCACCGTTCCCATCGCCCGATCGATGCCGTCGCATGGATCGGCCGGGCTTTACCGGCGGCGCTCATGTGCCGGCAGCGCTCATTCACCGGCGGCGCTCAAAGGACACTTTCAAGCGCTGCCGGCATGACAGCCCCGGCAGCGCCCGGGAAGGCGCGGGCGGCCGCCGTCCGGCGGCCGCCGCCGGGATCACTTGCTGGGACGGATCACCGGGGTCAGCTGGTCGCCCCAGTTGCCCGTCGCGTTGTGGTAGCGGGCGGTGCGCATCAGCTCCACCGTGATGCCGGCCTCGACCGCCTTCACGACGGCGTCGTTCAGGCGGTGCAGGCTGTTGGCGACGATGCGGATGGCGCTCTCCTGTTCGGGCGTCAGCTCCGAACGGTCATCCGGCGGCGCGTCCTGAAAACCCGATTGGTTGGTCATGCGGTTGTCCTTCCCTTGTTCTCTGGCGACATGTGTTCTCTGGCGGCATCAACCGGGGAGCGTCGGGCTCAACGGCGCGCCCGGTCACGTTACGTCTTAACACATCGTGCGGCATGGGCAAGGGGCGCGCGGCCACGCCTTTCGAAGGAGGTGCGGCTCCTCCGCTCAACCGGGGTTTGCCCAGACGGCGTTTGATCGCAGCCGGCCGCCGCCCTACCCTGCGGGCCGTGCCGGGCGCCGGCGGAATGAAGAGACAATGAAGAGACAAGGAGAGAACAGCATGGCCGAGACCGCGAGCGAGCCCCGCGCCGTCGCCTTCCTGGGGCTGGGCACCATGGGCCACCCGATGGCCGGGCATCTCGTCAAGGGCGGGCACCGCGTCACCGTCTACAACCGCACCGCCGCCCGCGCCGAGGACTGGGTGGCCACCCACGGCGGCGCCCGCGCCGGCAGCGTGGCCGAGGCCGCCAGGGACGCCGAGATCGTGTTCCTGTGCGTCGGCGGCGACGACGACGTGCGCGAGGTCGCCGGGGCGGCGCTCGCGGCGATGAAGCCGGGCGGCGTGATCGCCGACCATTCCACCGTGTCCGCCACCGTGTCGCGCGAGATGGACGCCGCCGCGCGGGCGCGCGGGCTGTTCTTCCTCGACGCGCCGGTGTCCGGCGGGCAGGCGGGGGCCGAGAAGGGCGTGCTGACCGTGATGGTCGGCGGCGACGCCGATGCCTTCGCGCGCGTCCGTCCGCTGATGGCCTGCTATGGCCGCTCGGTCACCCACATGGGGCCGTCGGGAGCCGGACAGCTGACCAAGATGGTCAATCAGATCTGCATCGCCGGGCTGGTGCAGGCGCTGGCCGAGGGGCTGGCCTTCGCGCAGAAGGCCGGGCTGGACGGGCACAGGGTGGTCGAGGTCATCGCCAAGGGCGCCGCCCAGTCCTGGCAGATGGACAACCGTGCCGCGACCATGCTGGAGGACCGGTTCGACTTCGGCTTCGCCGTGGACTGGATGCGCAAGGATCTGGGCATCGTGCTCGACGAGGCGCGGCGCAACGGCTCCAGCCTGCCGGTGACGGCGCTGGTCGACCAGTTCTACGCCGAGGTGCAGGCCATGGGCGGCAACCGGCAGGACACCTCCAGCCTGATCCGCCGCCTCCGCCGCTGACGCTGACGGCGCAGCCGGCCCGCCCTGCGGCGCAGGGCCGAGACGGCAGGCTCACGGCGCGGTCCGGCCGGGCGGCCCCCAGCTGAACAGGAACCCGACATCGCCCGGCATGCCGTCGGGAAAGTCCAGGATCGTGGCGGTGAGGTGATAGCCGGCCGGGCGCAGCGTGTGCCACCAATAGTCGTAGAGCGCCTTCGGCTGGCCGGCGAGCGAGCGGGGCCAGTCGGGCTCCGCGCTGTTGATGGCGCGCCCGCCGTCGGTGCAGACGTCGCTCGGGAATCGGTAGGCGAGGAGCGCCGCCTCGCCGCGCCGGGCGGCTTCGACGAAGCGGCGCAGCAGCTCATGGACGTCGGCCTCGCCCAGGGGGGAGTCCAGGAACCGCTTGATGACCGCGCGCCGCGCCGCCTCCCTTGCGGCCTGCTCGGCCTCGCGCGCGCGGCCGGCCTCCTCCTCCTCCCGCGCGGCGAGCGCGCGCAACTCGCCCGCCGTGGGGACGCGCTCCACCGGCCGCTCCAGCGC
>JAEZHQ010000321.1 GCA_023416455.1 Pseudomonadota bacterium
TGAAACGCACGAAACTCCAGGCCATTGTTTTGCGAGCGGATTCACGCTTCAAATCGATTCCGATTTTACGCGATCCGCTCTATGCATGCGGGGCGATGACCACCGACCCCCCGATCACCGGGATACGCCCGATCCTCGCCGTCGTCCAGCCGGACGGCGAACGGCTGATCGTGGCCCGCCTGACCAACCTCGGCGGCTCCAGCCAGTCGAACCGCTTCGTGCTGCGCCGCGTCGACTTCCGCACCCCCTGGGAGCAGCCGGGGAAGGGTTATTTCGGCTACGCCGAGGTGGCCCGGGCGCTCGACGCCAACGGCTGGCGCGGCTGCCGGATCGAAGCGATGCCGGCGGCCGACCCGGAGGAGCGGCGGGCCCGCCAGCTCGCCCGCAAGAAGCTGCACCTGCAATGCCTGGATGCGGCCATCCGCCGGGTGCAGGACGACACCCCCGGCTGAGGCTTCCCCACGGCGGCCGCCGCGCTTATATCGGTCGCACCATCGAACGGAGGGTCTGATGAACCGCTGCGCCGCCCAGCCTGGCACCGCCCTGCCCGACACCGCGCTGTCCGGCGCCGACGGCCCGGACCTCGGCGCCCTGCCCGCCTGGAACCTGGACGACCTCTACCCGGGCATGGACTCGCGCGAGCTGAAGGCGGATCTCGACCGCATGGAGGCGGCGGCCAAGGGCTTCCACGCCGCCTACGCCGGCACGCTCGCCGGCCTCGACGGCAACGCCTTCGCCGCGGCGATCCGCGACTACGAAGGCATCGACGAGGTTCTGTCGCGCGTCATGTCCTACGCCAGCCTGGTCTATTCCGGAAACATGACGGACCCGGCCATCGGCAAGTTCTACCAGTCCACCCAGGAGCGGGTGAACGCCATCTCCACCCACCTCGTCTTCTTCACGCTGGAGATCAACCGGCTGGAGGAGCGGGCGCTGGCCCGGACCATCAAGAGTTCGGCCGGGCTGGCGCGCTATGCCCCGTGGCTTCGCGACGTGCGGCTGTTCCGCGACCACCAGCTCTCCGACGAGGTGGAACGGCTGCTCCACGAGAAGCATGTGGTCGGCCGCGCCGCCTGGAACCGCCTGTTCGACGAGACCATCGCCGGCCTGCGCTTCCCCATCGGCGGCAAGGAGCTGACCTGCGCGGAGGCGCTGAACCGCCTGTCCGACCGCGACCCGGCGGTCCGCCGCGAGGCCGGCACCGTGGTCGGCCGCGTCATGGGCGAGAACATCCGCCTGTTCGCCCTGGTCACCAACACGCTGGCCAAGGACAAGGAGATCGAGGACAAGTGGCGCAACTACCCGCGCCCGGTGTCCGCCCGCAACCTGTCCAACCGCGTCGAGGATTCGGTGGTCGAGGCCCTGGTCGACGCCGTGCGCGCCGCCTGCCCGGCGCTGTCCCACCGCTATTACCGGCTGAAGGCCCGGTGGTTCGGCCAGGAGCATCTGGACTACTGGGACCGCAACGCGCCGCTGCCCGACGACGACGACCGCAGCATCCCGTGGAACGAGGCGCGCGATCTCGTGCTCGGCGCCTACGGCCGCTTCTCGCCGGAGCTGGCCGGCCTCGGCCGGCGCTTCTTCGACAACGCCTGGATCGACGCCCCGGTGCGCCCCGGCAAGGCGCCGGGCGCCTTCGCCCACCCCACGGTGCCCAGCGTGCATCCCTATCTGCTGGTGAACTACCAGGGCAAGACGCGCGACGTCATGACCCTGGCGCACGAGCTGGGGCACGGCGTGCACCAGATCCTGGCGGGCGGCCAGGGCCACCTGATGTCCGACACGCCGCTGACGCTGGCCGAGACCGCCTCGGTGTTCGGCGAGATGCTGACCTTCCGCTCGCTGCTCGACGCCGAGACCGATCCCAAACGCCGCCGGGTCATGCTGGCGACCAAGGTCGAGGACATGCTGAACACGGTGGTCCGCCAGATCGCCTTCTTCGATTTCGAGCAGCGCGTCCACAACGAACGCCGCGAGGGCGAGCTGACGCCCGAGCGCATCGGCCAGATCTGGATGGCGGTGCAGACCGAGAGCCTGGGACCGGCGCTGCGCTTCGACGAGGGCTACCGAAACTACTGGTCCTACATCCCCCACTTCATCCATTCGCCCTTCTACGTCTACGCCTACGCCTTCGGCGACTGCCTGGTGAACTCGCTTTACGCGGTCTACCAGGAGGCCCCGGAGGGCTTCGCCGCGAAGTATCTGGCGATGCTGTCGGCCGGCGGCACGCTGCGCCACCAGGAGCTGCTCGCCCCCTTCGGCCTGGACGCCTCCGACCCGGCCTTCTGGCAGAAGGGGCTGGGGGTCATCCGCGGCTTCGTCGACGAGCTGGAGAAGGAGGGTTGAGCGGCCGGGCTTGACGGACGTCAAGAATCCCCACGACGGGAATGGGTATGGTGGCCGCCGACCCCACACGGAGCCCGCCATGCCCATCCCGTCCATCCCCGCCTGGGACGTGTCCCTCGAAGTCGGCAACGCCGTCATCGACGCCGACCACAAGGAGACCATCGAGCGCCTGGCCGAGGCCGCCCGGGCGACCGACGCCGAGCTTCCCGCCCTCTTCGACGCCTTCGCCCGGCATCTGCGCGACCACCTCGCCCGCGAGGAGGAACTGATGCACGCCTACGCCTTCCCCCCCGCCCCCATCCACGTCCACGAGCACAACCGCGTGCGGCTGGAGCTGGACGGCGTCGCCAAGCGGCTGGCCGCCGGCAACCTGGCGCTGGTCCGCGGCTACCTCACCGAGATCGTGCCGGACTGGTTCATCACCCACAAGAACACCATGGACGCCGCTACCGCCGCCTGGATCCGCAGCCGCGGCGGCTGACCCCCCGGGGGCGCTACTGCCCTTCGGGTGGCGCGATGCGCAACGTCGTCCCATCCGGGCGGTGAAGCTCGATGATCGTCTCCAGGCGGATCAGGCGCTTTTCGTGATCGGCCACCGCAGACGTCGCCTCCCGTCTCAGCGCGCCCAAGCTTTCGTTGAGCTGCGCCACCCGCTCCTCGATCAGCACGATCGACCGCAGCCCGCCCAGGATCTTGTCGCCGAAGCTCATGGCGCCCGCCGCTCGCGCAAGGCAGCGGTCAGCGCCTCGGTCTCCGCGAGAGCCGCGTCGAGGCGGGCGAGGATGCCCGCCTCCGCGGCGGACAGGGCATCGAGCAGTCCTTCGATCTCTTCCCGATGTTCCGCCAGATCATCGTCGGCGATCCGCCGCCGGACGAACTCGGCCGTGGAAACGCCGGCGGATTTGGCGCGGCGTTCAAGCCGTCTCTTCTCGTCAGGCGTCATCTGCACCACCAAGCGCGCTGTCGCAGCCACCCCACCCTCCACCATGCACATGGACATGCCATGTACATTGCCGCAGCCCGACCCGGAGATCAATCGGCGAGGGTGGCCTCTCTCATTTCTGGGTTCTCAAGCGCCGCGACGTCCCCTGGGCCCTTTTACGGCGACGACGGGGACGTGCCGGTTCGGGTACGACGCCTCCGATGACGTCGGCGCGCCCGTTGCCGGTGCCGCTGCCGTCCCCCGGCTCTTATTGCGACCGGGCCTTCGTCCCGCGGGCATCGCCGGATCGCCGCCACGCGCCCTTCGGCCACTGGCCGTCCGCCCCCGCCGCCCCCACCTATCGGTCATGCCGAACACGGACGAGAACAGACTGGGCGGGCGGCTGGCGCGGTACGCGCGGGTCGGGACCGCCGTGGGGGGGCTTGCCGCCCGCTTCGCCGGCCAGCAGGTGCTGGGCATCCCGCTGGAGCGGGAGCGCCACGCCGCCGAGCTGCGCATGGCGCTGGGCGGGCTGAAGGGGCCGCTGATGAAGGTGGCCCAGCTGCTCTCCACCATCCCCGACGCGCTGCCGCGCGAGTATGTGCAGGAGCTGTCCCAGCTCCAGGCCGACGCCCCCTCCATGGGCTGGCCCTTCGTCAAGCGCCGCATGGCGAGCGAACTCGGCCCCGCCTGGCACAGGCGCTTCGCCCGCTTCGAGCACACCGCCGCCGCCGCCGCCTCGCTGGGGCAGGTGCACCGGGCGGTGGGGCTGGACGGCCGCGATCTCGCCTGCAAGCTCCAGTACCCCGACATGGCCTCGGCCGTGGAGGCGGACCTGCGCCAGCTCGGCCTGATCTTCGCGCTGTTCGAGCGCACCGACAGCGCCGTCTCCACCCGCCAGATCCAGGTGGAGATCGGCGCCCGCCTGCGCGAGGAGCTGGACTACGAGCGCGAGGCCCGGCACGCCCGCCTCTACCGCGCCATGCTGGCCGGGACGCCGGGCGTCCATGTGCCGGCGGTGGTGCCGGAGCTGTCCACCCGGCGGCTCCTGACCATGGAATGGGTGGAGGGCCGCCGCATCCTCGACTTCGTCAAGGACCACCCCGAGGCCCGCAACGCGCTGGCCATGAACATGTTCCGCGCCTGGTACGTGCCCTTCTACGGCTATGGCGTCATCCACGGCGACCCGCATCTCGGCAACTACACGGTGCGGCCGGACCACTCCATCAACCTGCTGGACTTCGGCTGCATCCGCGTCTTCCCGGCCCCCTTCGTCAAAGGCGTCATCGACCTCTACGACGCGCTGAGGACCGGCAACCGGGACAAGGCGGTGGATGCCTACCGCGTCTGGGGCTTCAAGGACCCGACCCGCGAGCTGGTGGACGTCCTCAACATCTGGGCGCGCTTCGTCTACGCCCCGATCATGGACGACCGCGCCCGCCCCATCGAGGAGACCAACTCCGGCCACTACGGCCGCGAGACGGCGGGCAAGGTCCACGCCGAGCTGCGCCGGATCGGCGGCGTCGAGGTGCCGCGCGCCTTCGTCTTCATGGACCGCGCGGCCATCGGGCTGGGCTCGGTCTTCCTGCACCTGAAGGCCGAGGTGAACTGGTACCGGCTCTTCCAGGAGATGATCGACGGCTTCGACGCCGAGGCGCTGGCCGCCCGCCAGGCGGCGGCCCTGGCCGCCCAGGGGCTGCCGCCCCCGGAATGACGTCCCGACGAATCCTTTCCCCGGCCCCGCCGGATGGTCTATATGAGCGGCTTCCATGAAGACCGCCGATTTCGACTTCGACCTTCCGCCCGACCGGATCGCCGAGCATCCCGTCAGGCCGCGCGACGCCGCCCGTCTGCTCGACGTGGCGGAGCGCCTGCACGACCGCGCCGTCCGCGACCTGCCCGCCCTGCTGGAGCCGGGCGACCTGCTGGTGGTCAACGACACCCGGGTCATCCCCGCCCGCCTCGACGGCTGGCGCGGCGAGGTCCGCGTCGAGATCACGCTGCACAAGCGCGAGGGCGAGCGGGAGTGGCGCGCCTTCGCCCGCCCCGGCAAGCGGCTGCGCCCCGGCGACCGCATCTCCATCGCCGAGGGTTTCGAGGCCGAGGTGCTGGCCAAGGACGGCATGGAGGTGCGCCTGCGCTTCTCCGCCGCCGGCCCGGCGCTGATGGAGGCGCTGCACCGCCACGGCCGCATGCCGCTGCCCCCCTACATCCGCCGCGCCGCCGACGAGGCGGACAGCGCCGACTATCAGACCGTCTTCGCCGACCGCGAGGGCGCCGTCGCCGCCCCCACAGCCGGCCTGCACTTCACGCCGGAACTGCTGGCCGCGCTGGAGGCGCGCGGCGTGCGGCGCGCGCCGGTCACGCTGCATGTCGGGGCGGGCACCTTCCTGCCGGTGAAGGTGGAGGACGTCGCCGACCACCGCATGCACAGCGAATGGGGTGAGATCCCCGCCGCCACCGCCGAGGCCGTCAACGCCACCCGCGCCGCCGGCGGGCGCATCGTCTCGGTCGGCACCACGGCGCTGCGCATCCTGGAGACGGCCGGCCGCCCCGACGGCACGCTGGCCCCCTTCAGCGGCGACACCGACATCTTCATCACCCCCGGCTACCGCTTCACCATCGTGGATCTCCTGGTGACCAACTTCCACCTGCCGCGCTCGACCCTCTTCATGCTGGTCTGCGCCTTCGCCGGCATGGACCGCATGCGTGCGGCCTACGCCCACGCCATCGCGCAGCGCTACCGCTTCTTCAGCTATGGCGACGCCTCGCTGCTCCGGAGGGCCCCATGACCGGCATCGGCTTCACGCTCCTGGCCAGCGACGGCCGCGCCCGGCGCGGCCGGGTGACGACGGCGCACGGCACCATCGAGACCCCGGCCTTCATGCCGGTGGGCACCGCCGCCACGGTCAAGGCCATGACCGCCGAGGCGGTGGCGGCGACCGGGGCGGAGATCCTGCTCGGCAACACCTACCACCTGATGCTGCGCCCGACCGCCGAACGGGTGGCCCAGCTCGGCGGGCTCCACCGCTTCATGAACTGGGACAAGCCGATCCTGACCGACAGCGGCGGCTTCCAGGTGATGTCCCTGTCCGACCTGCGCACCATGACCGAGGAGGGGGTGACCTTCAAGTCGCACCTGGACGGCAGCCGCCATCACCTGACGCCGGAGCGCTCGATCCAAATCCAGCACCGGCTGGACAGCAACATCACCATGTGCCTGGACGAGTGCACGCCCTTCCCCGCCACCGAGGCGCAGGCCGCCGCCTCCATGCGCCTGTCCATGCGCTGGGCGGCGCGCAGCAAGGACGCCTTCGTCGAGCGCCCCGGCTACGGCCTGTTCGGAATCGTCCAGGGCGGGGTCTACCCGGAGCTGCGCGCCGAGAGCGTCGCCGCCCTGGAGGCCATCGGCTTCGACGGCTACGCCATCGGCGGCCTCGCCGTCGGCGAGGGGCAGGAGACGATGTTCCGCGTGCTCGACGCCACCGAGCCGCTGATGGTCGCCGACCGCCCGCGCTACCTGATGGGGGTCGGCCGCCCGAGCGACCTGATCGGCGCCGTCCGCCGCGGGGTGGACATGTTCGACTGCGTCATGCCGACCCGCTCCGGCCGCACCGGCCAGGCCTTCGTGCGCCGCGGCACCATCAACATCCGCAACGCCCGCCACGCCCACGACGAGCGGCCGCTGGACGAGGCGTGCCTCTGCCCCGCCTGCCGCGGCCACAGCCGCGCCTATCTGCACCACCTGTTCAAGGCCGGTGAGATGCTGGGGCCGATGCTGCTGACCTGGCACAACCTGCATTACTATCAGGATCTGATGGCGGAGCTTCGCCGGGCCATCGCCGAGGGCCGGTTCGAAGCGGTCGCCACGGCGCTGGAGGCACGGCTGGCCGAAGGCGACATTCCCGCCACCCCCGACCCCCTGGCCAAGGCCGGCGCCTCCGCTGCCGGCCCGGAGACCGCCGATGTCTGACACCCCTTCCACCTACGCCGGCCTGACCCAGCTCGGCGGCGCCACGGTGCAGCCCAGGACGCCCGAGGAGGCGGTGCTGGAGCGGGTGCCGAACCCCGAGCCCGGCGAGCCCTATGTGGTGCGCTTCACGGCGCCGGAATTCACCTCGCTGTGCCCGATCACCGGGCAGCCGGACTTCGCCCATCTGGTCATCGACTACGTCCCCGGCGACTGGCTGGTGGAGAGCAAGTCGCTGAAGCTGTTCCTGACCAGCTTCCGCAACCACGGCGCCTTCCACGAAGCCTGCACGGTCGGCATCGGCAAGCGGCTGGTCGCCGAGCTGGCCCCTTTGTGGCTGCGCATCGGCGGCTACTGGTACCCGCGCGGCGGCATCCCCATCGACGTCTTCTACCAATCCGGGGAGCCGCCCCGCGGCGTGTGGATCCCGGCGCAGGAGGTCCAGCCCTACCGTGGCCGAGGCTGACCCGGGCCGCATCCGCGAGGCCATCCGCGACCGCGCGCTGGCGCTGGGCTTCGACGCGGTCGGCTTCGCGCCCGCGGAGCTGGGGGCGGAGGCCCGCGCCCGGCTGGCCGAGTTCCTGCGCCAGGGGCGGCACGGCGACATGGGCTGGATGGCCGAGAAGGCCGACCGCCGCGGCGACCCGCGGGCGCTGTGGCCGGAGGCCCGCACGGTGGTGGCGCTCGGCACCAGCTACGCGCCCGCCGAGGATCCGCGCCGCCTGCTCGCCCACCCCGACCGCGGGGTCGTGTCGGTCTACGCGCGCAACCGCGACTACCACGACCTGATCAAGGGGCGGCTGAAGACTCTGGCCCAATGGCTGGCCCACCGCCACAAGGCCGGGGTCAAGGTCTTCGTCGACACCGCCCCGGTGATGGAAAAGCCGCTCGCCGCCCGGGCCGGGCTCGGCTGGCAGGGCAAGCACACCAACCTCGTCTCGCGCGACCACGGGTCCTGGCTGTTCCTGGGCGAGATCGTCACGACGCTCGACCTTCCCCCCGACCCGCCGGGCGCCGACCGCTGCGGCGCCTGCCGGCGCTGCCTGGACGCCTGCCCGACGGCCGCCTTCCCCGCCCCCTACCAGCTCGACGCGCGGCGCTGCATCTCCTACCTGACGATCGAGCACAAGGGGTCGATCCCCGAGGATCTGCGCCCCCTCATGGGCAACCGGATCTACGGCTGCGACGACTGCCTCGCCGCCTGCCCGTGGAACAAGTTCGCCCGGCGCAGCCGCGAGGCCGCCTTCCTGCCCCGCGCCGAGCTGACCGCGCCGCGGCTGGCCGACCTCGCCCAGCTCGACGACGCCGGCTTCCGGCAGGTCTTCAGCGGCTCCCCCATCAAGCGCATCGGGCGCGACCGCTTCCTGCGCAACGTGCTGGTGGCGCTCGGCAACAGCGGCGACTCGCGCCACGCCCCGGCGGCCGCGGCCCGGCTCGACGACGCGGCCGCGGTGGTCCGCGACGCCGCCGCCTGGGCGCTGGAGCGGCTGGGCCGCCGCTGACCGCCGCCGCGGGAGCGCCGCGTCATCGCTCCCCCTTCCCCGACCGGGGCTTCTCTGGCAAGACTCTCCGGCGAGGAAACCCGCCACGAGACGCGCAAGGAAGCCACCATGACCGCGACCCGGCACAACCCGTACGAAACCGACCTCGACCAGAACGCCGCCAACACGGTGCCGCTGTCGCCGCTGTCCTTTCTGCGCCGGACGGCGGCCGTGTACCCGCAGCGCACCGCGGTCGTGCACGGCCCGGTCCGCCGCAGCTGGGCCGAGACCTACGAGCGCTGCGTCCGCCTCGCCTCGGCGCTGACCCGGCGCGGCATCGGCCTGGGCGACACGGTGGCGGTGATGGCGCCCAACATCCCGGAAGCCTTCGAGGCGCATTTCGGCGTGCCCATGGCGGGGGCCGTCCTCAACGCCCTGAACATCCGTCTCGACGCCGAGGCGCTGGCCTTCATCCTGGAGCACGGCGAGGCCAGGGTCCTCATCACCGACCGCGAGTTCTCGGCGGTCATCGCCAAGGCCCTCCACATGCTGCCCCCGGAGCGCCGGCCCATCGTCATCGACATCGACGACCCCCAGGCCAAGGGCGGCGAGCTGATCGGCGAGACGACCTACGAGCGCTTCCTGGAGACCGGCGATCCCGGCTTCGACTGGGCCATGCCGGCCGACGAGTGGCAGGCCATCGCGCTGAACTACACCTCGGGCACCACCGGCAACCCCAAGGGCGTGGTCTACCACCACCGCGGCGCCTACCTGAACGCCATGGGCAACGTGGTCACCTGGGCCATGCCGCACCACCCGGTCTATCTGTGGACCCTGCCGATGTTCCACTGCAACGGCTGGTGCTTCCCCTGGACGGTCACCGCCATGGCCGGAACCAACGTGTGCCTGCGCGCCATCACCGCCAAGGGCATCTACGACGCGCTGGCCGACCACGGGGTGACCCACCTGTGCGGCGCCCCCATCATCATGGGGCTGATCGTCAACGCCCCCGACGACCAGAAGCGCGACGTCCCGCGCGGCATCCGCATGATGACCGCCGGCGCCGCCCCGCCCGCCGCGGTGATCGAGAAGATCGAGCGGCTGGGCTTCGAGGTCGCCCATGTCTACGGCCTGACCGAGGTCTACGGGCCGGTCACCATCTGCGCCTGGCACGAGCAGTGGGACGCCCTGCCGCTGGAGGAGCGGGCGACCCTGAAGGCCCGGCAGGGCGTCAACTA
Organism: Pseudomonadota bacterium; assembly: GCA_023416455.1. Taxonomy (GTDB): domain Bacteria; phylum Pseudomonadota; class Alphaproteobacteria; order Azospirillales; family Azospirillaceae; genus Azospirillum. Next base: position 9,958 of record JAEZHQ010000321.1, read on the forward strand.
CGCCACGCTGGAAGGGGTGATGGTGGCCGATCCCAACAGCCTGGAACCGGTGCCCAGGGACGGGCAAACGATGGGCGAGGTGTTCATGCGCGGCAACACCGTCATGAAGGGCTACCTGAAGAATCCCCGCGCCACCGAGGAGGCTTTCGCCGGCGGCTGGTTCCACACCGGCGACCTCGGCGTCTGGCACCCCGACGGCTACATCGAGCTGAAGGACCGCTCCAAGGACATCATCATCTCCGGCGGCGAGAACATCTCGACCATCGAGGTCGAGGGCGTGCTCTACAAGCACCCCTCCATCCTGGAGGCCGCCGTGGTCGCCCGTCCCGACGAGAAATGGGGCGAGACCCCTTGCGCCTTCGTCACGCTGAAGGAGGGCGAGACGCTGACCGAGGCCGAGGTCATCGCCTACTGCCGCCAGCACCTCGCCCATTTCAAGTGCCCGCGCACCGTGGTCTTCGCCCCGCTGCCCAAGACCTCCACCGGCAAGATCCAGAAGTTCGTGCTGCGCGAACAGGCGCGGGCGCTGGACCAGCCGCGGTCCTGACCATGGCAGCGCCCGCCGCGACCGGGGGCTTCGGCCCCCTGGCACCCGGGGATCTCGACACCGTGGCCTGGTTCGCCCGGCAGGGATTCGGCATCCCGCGCGACCATTTCGACCGTTCGGTCGCGCTGTTCGGCGCCGACGTCCTGCGCGGCCTGCGCCACGGCGGGCGGGTGGTCGGCGGCGCCGCCGTCTGGGCGATGGAGCAGTGGTTCGGCGGCCGGCCGGTGCCCGCCCAGGGGGTGGCCATCGTCGCCGTCGACCCGGCGGAGCGCGGGCGGGGCCACGGCACGGCGC
>JAEZHQ010000336.1 GCA_023416455.1 Pseudomonadota bacterium
GTGCTGTCCGGCCCGACCTTCGCGGCCGAGGTGGCGCGCGGCCTGCCGACCGCGGTGACGCTGGCCTGCACCGACGCCGGGCTGGGCGCGGCGCTGGTGGAGGCGCTGGGCAGCCGCACCTTCCGCCCCTACCTGTCGGACGACGTGGTCGGCTCGCAGGTCGGCGGCGCCGTCAAGAACGTTCTGGCCATCGCCTGCGGCGTGGTGGAGGGCCGGCGGATGGGCGACAACGCGCGCGCCGCGCTGATCACCCGCGGGCTGGCCGAGATCACCCGGCTGGCGCTGGCGCTGGGCGGCCGGGCGGAGACGCTGATGGGGCTGTCGGGCCTGGGCGACCTGACGCTGACCTGCTCCAGCCTGCAATCGCGCAACATGTCGCTGGGCGTTGCGCTGGGCGAGGGGCGGAGCCTGGAGTCGGTGCTGGCCGGGCGGCGCTCGGTGGCCGAGGGCGTCCACACGGCGGCGGCCGTGGTCGGGCTGGCGCGGAGCCGGGGGGTCGACATGCCGATCTGCGCCGCGGTGGACGCCATCCTCAACCGCGGCGCCGGTCTCGACGAGACCATCGACGGCCTGCTGGCCCGGCCCTTCCGCGGCGAAGGGGGCTGACCGGAGGCCGCCGGATAGCAGGGCCAAAAACAGCAGGACCAGAAACACCAGGACCAAAAATACCAGGGCCGGCCGTCAGGACGGTCCGGCCCCGGCATCACTCCACCGGCATCACTCCACCGGCATCACTCCACCGGCATCACTCCACCGGCAGCGCGTCGGCCAGCTGGCCCAGCAGGCGCAGCACCTCCTGCGAGACCTCGTTCAGCCGCTTCAGCTCGGCCAGCGCCTCCTCCTCCTTGCCTTCGGCCTTCAGGCGCAGCACGGTGCGGCCGTGCTCGTGGACGAGGCGGTGCGGCGCCTCCAGGGCGCGGTAGGCGGGGTTGGCGCGGACCGCCGGATCCTGCACCGAGTTGTACCAGGCCCCGAAGCGGCAGGTCTGGTGGTTGGCGACGGCGTCGGGGGTCAGCGCGGCGCGGCCCATCAGGGCGTCGACGATGGTCTTCTTGTAGACCACATGGTCGATCTTGGCGATCTCGCAGAGGGCGCGGGCGCTCTTCAGCGTGGCGATCTGCTCGACCCGCTGGGCGAGCGTGGCGTTGGAGCTGCTGACCGACTGGATGACGTCGCCGATCAGCGCGTCGTTGCGCGCCGCCATGGCGGCGACGCTGGTGATGCCGGCGGAGATGCGGCTGGAGGTTTCGGACTGCTGCCCCAGGATTCCGGCGATCTCGTGCATGCGGCCGCTGACGTTGCCGACCTGCTCGGCGACCATGGACATCTCCGACCCGGTGGCGGCGATGACCTCCTGACCGCGGGCCACGGCGGTGCCGTTCTGGCGCATCGCCTCCACGATGCTGGCCATCTCGCCGCGCAGCGTGTCGATGCGGCCCCGGATGTCCTCGGTGGCGCGGGCGGTCTGGTTGGCCAGCGCCTTCACCTCGTTGGCCACCACGGCGAAGCCCTTGCCGGCCTCGCCGGCGCGCGCCGCCTCGATCGTGGCGTTCAGCGCCAGCAGGTTGGTCTGCTTGGAGATGGCGTCGATGGAGACCAGGATCTCGCCGATGCGGTCGGACGCCGCGGCAAGGTCGTCGATCTTGCCGACCGTGGATTCCACGGCGCCGGCGATGGTGCGCATGGTGTCCACCGCGTCGGTGGCCGCCGTCATGCCCCGGCGCACGGCGTCGCCCGCCGCCCGCGCGTCGTCGGAGGCGCTCTGGCTGTTGCGGGCGATGGCGTCCACCGAGGCGACGAGGTCGCTCGCCGCCGCCGCGATGTCCTGCCCCTGGTCCTTGACCACGCGGGCGTCGCGGCTGAGTTCGGCCAGGATCACCATGGCGTCGTTGGAGTTGATGGCGAAGGAGACGAGGCTCTTCAGGTTGTCGTCCATGTCGCGGCGGAGCTGGTCGGCGCGGCTGCGGTCGTCGTGGGCGGTCTCGTAGGCCGACAGGGTCAGCTCCAGGTCGAGCGCCACCAGCCGGGTCAGCGCGCCGGCCGTGCCGGCGGAGCCGCCGCGCCCGAACAGCCCGCGCCCGCTGCCCTCCACCACGTCGATCAGGCGCGACAGCATGAACATGTAGGCGGTCACGTAGGCGTGCGGGGCCAGCCCGATGCGGGCGTGGGCGTGGCCGACCTGGCGGGCGCGCTCCGCATAGCCCTGGTCGACCGCGCTGCCGCTCACCGGGCCGGCCAGGAGGTTGGCCCAGTGCTGCTTCTGCTGGGACTTCAGGCGCGGCAGGCGGGCCTCGTCGCTGATGAAGGCCCACAGCGCCGGGTTGGAGCGGATGAAGCCGTAGAATTCCTCGACGAGGCGGTCGAGCTGCTGCGCCAGGAGCGGCCCCGCGCGGCGCAGGATCGCGCGGTCCTGCTCGCTCAGGCGGATCGAGACCGGATCGGTGCCGCGTGCCGGTACAGCCATCTATGCATCTCCTCGGGACTTGGGCTTGTGGGTCCGGCCCGCCGGCCGGTCGGCGCTGGGCGCCGTACGCGATCGCAAATATTCGATATGGATTCGAGCGAACGGAGCAACGCTTATCCGATGCCGATGCGCAGCGGGGACGAAGGGTCGCACCCGCCCGCGCCGGGCGGCTTTCCCCGGCGGCGTGCCTGCGCCGGGGTTTCGTGCGTTCGATCCGGAACGCACGAAACCCCGGGCCTTTGCTCTGCGAGCGGATCCACGCTTCAAATCGATTCCGATTTTGCGCGATCCGCTCTAGGCTCGCGCCCGAACGAACGGGAGAGGGGTCCTCAGATGCTCTACATGTTCCATTGCACCGACAAGGCCGGTGCCGCGCAGCTGCGCACCGACAACCGCTCCGACCACCTGGCCTATCTGGAGTCCCACGCCGACCGCATCCACGCCGCCGGGCCGCTGCTGTCCGACGACGGGCAGGCCATGGTGGGCAGCCTGCTGATCGTGGACTGCGCCGACGCCGCCGCGGCCCAGGCTTTCGCCGACAACGACCCCTACGCCAAGGCCGGCCTGTTCCAGAGCGTGACGATCCGGCCGTGGCGCCGGGTCTTCCCCAAGGGCTGAGCGGGGAGCGGACGGCATGGCCCGCTGGCTTCTGAAGTCGGAGCCTTTCAAATATTCGTGGGAGCGCATGGTCGCCGACGGCACCACCCATTGGGACGGCGTGCGCAACCACCAGGCGTCGAACAACCTGAAGGCCATGAAGCTGGGCGACCGCGCCTTCTTCTACCACTCCAACGAGGGGCTGGCGGTGGTCGGCGTGGTCGAGG
>JAEZHQ010000368.1 GCA_023416455.1 Pseudomonadota bacterium
CTGCACGCCGGTCACGACCGCGCGCAGGACGGAGCCGGGGGGGTGCGGCGTGCCCAGGCGGATTTCGGCGAAATGCTCGGTGCGGCCCAGATCGTCCTTCTCCACCAGCACCGTGGCGGTGCGGCCGATCTGGCTGTCCAGGTAGCGCGCCACCGCCGCGTCGCCGGCCGCGCGCCGGCGGGCCGCGCGCTCCTTGCGCAGGGCGCCGTCGACCTGCGGCATGCGCGCGGCCGGGGTGCCCGGGCGCGGGCTGTAGGGGAAGACGTGCAGCCAGGTCAGCCCGCACTCCTCGACCAGCCGCAGCGTGTTGGCGAACATCTCTTCGGTCTCGGTGGGGAAGCCGGCGATGAAGTCGGCGCCGAAGACGATGTCGGGGCGCAGGCGGCGCACGCGCTGGCAGAAGGCGATGGCGTCAGCGCGGCTGTGGCGGCGCTTCATGCGCTTCAGGATGAGGTCGTCGCCGGCCTGGAGCGACAGGTGGAGATGCGGCATCAGGCGCGGCTCGGTCTCGATCAGGCGCCACAGGTCGTCGTCGATCTCGATGCAGTCGAGCGAGGACAGGCGCAGCCGCGGCAGATCCGGAACCAGCGCCAGCAGGCGGCGCACCATCTGCCCCAGGGTCGGCGCCCCCGGCAGGTCGGGGCCGTAGCTGGTGATGTCCACGCCGGACAGCACCACCTCCCGGTAGCCGGCGGCCACCAGGGCCTGCACCTGCTCGACCACCGCCCCGACCGGCACCGAGCGCGACGGGCCGCGGCCGTAGGGGATGATGCAGAAGGTGCAGCGGTGGTCGCAGCCCTGCTGCACCTGGACGAAGGCGCGGGCGCGGTCCTCGAAGCCGCCGATCAGGTGGCCGGCGGTCTCCTTGACCGACATGATGTCGTTGACCAGCACCCTCTCGGCCGGCGCCAGGCCCCAGCTTTCCGGCTGGAGCTTCTCCTGGTTGCCGAGCACCTGGTCGACCTCCGGCATGGCGGCGTAGCGCTGCGGGTCGATCTGGGCGGCGCAGCCGGTCACCACGATGCGCGCCTCCGGCCGCTCGCGCCGCAGCTTGCGGATGGTCTGGCGGGCCTGCCGCTCGGCTTCGGTGGTCACCGCGCAGGTGTTGACGATGACCACGTCCGCCAGCCCGGCGCTGCGGGCGTGGCTGCGCATCACCTCGGACTCGTAGCTGTTCAGCCGGCAGCCGAAGGTGACGATCTCGGGATCCTTGGACGGCGTGTCGCTCATGGGGGGTACCTGTCGGGGCGGCGGGCCGCCCCGGCGCCGGGTCAGGCCGGCGCCAGGGTGGGCGCCAGGCGCCCGGAAAAACTCGACGCGACCGGGCCGGTCATCAGCACCCGGCCGTCCTCCAGCCATTCGATCGTCAGCGTGCCGCCGTCCAGGAGGACGTCGGCCTTGCGGCCGGTCAGCCCGCGCCGGGCGGCGGCGACCAGGGTGGCGCAGGCGCCGGTCCCGCAGGCCTGGGTGACGCCGACCCCGCGCTCCCACACCCGCATGCGGATGCGGGTGGGCGAGAGGCGCTGGGCGAACTCCACGTTGGTGCGTTCCGGGAAGGCCGGATGGTGCTCCAGCACCGGGCCGACCGTCTCCAGCGGCACCGCCTCGGCGTCGTCCACGAAGAACACCGCGTGCGGGTTGCCCATGTTGACCGCCACCGGCCCGCTGAAGCCGCCGTGGCCGACGTCCAGGCGCAGCGTGTCGGCCGGGCCGGCCAGCGGGATCTCGGCCCAGTCCAGCCGCGCCGGCCCCATGTCCACGGTGACGCGCGGACCCGATCCGTCGCCCTCCGCGCGCCACGCCTCCAGGATCCCGGCCGGGGTCTCGAAGGCGACGCGGTCGGCGCCGGATTCCTCCATCAGCAACCAGCCGACGCAGCGCGCGGCGTTGCCGCAGGCCGCCACCTCGCCGCCGTCGGCATTGCGGATGCGCATGAAGCCGGCGGTTCCCGCGCGTTTCGCCGCCTCGACGACGATGAACTGGTCGCAGCCCACCCCGGTGCGGCGGTCGGCGATGGCACGCACCTCGGCCTCGGCCGGCAAGTAGGGCGTCCGGCGGGCGTCGATCACGACGAAGTCGTTGCCGAGCCCGTGCATCTTCAGGAATTCGCGCGTCATGACCGCCGTTATATGGCGAGCGGCGCCGCGGAGTCCATCACGCCGGAGACGTGTTCTTCCGTCATCGCGCCGCAGGCGCGTCGTCCGTCATCGCGCCGCAGGCGCGTCTTTGGCTATCGCGCCGCAGGCGGGTCGTCCGTCATCACGCCGGAGGCTGCCGCGTTGCCGCCGGGCAGGAGGCGGTCCATGAGGTCGAGCGCGTCGTAGGGCTCCTCCTCCTCCGGCGCGCGGGGCGGCGTGCCGCCGGTGCGCTCCCACGCCTTCATGTCCCATTGCGCCGCGCCCAGCGTCGCCTCGTGCAGCGTGAAGGTCTCGTCGTAACCTCTGGAACCCGCACCGCGCCCATCCAGCCGCGACAGCGCGACGAGCAGGACAAGCGTGACCAGAAGACCCGCGACCCAGGCCCACACCACTTCGCCATTTCCCATGGCGACCTCCCCGGCTCCGGCGGGAGCCGACCCGTGAACGGTCCGGTCCTTAAGGATTTCGGTCGCGTTCGGCGGTGCACAATCGCCCATCGGGCCATGCACGAACCGGCAGTGGGGGGCTCCCGATCAGGCCCCGCCCCCGATCAGGCCCCTTTGAAGACCAAGCGCTTGGAGGCGGCGAAGTTGAAGACCATGCCGGCCAGCGAGCCGGCCGCCACCGCCAGCACCGGATGGGCCTCGACCACGGCGAAGGCCGCCTCCAGCCCGACCGAGAGGGCGTAGTTCACGGCGCCGCCGACCGCGTTCGCCGCCAGGAAGGCGAGCCACTGGCGGTGAAGCGGCGCCTCCCGCGCGCCGCGGAAGGTGAAGGCGCGGTTGAGCGCGAAGGTGGTCGTCGCCGCGGCCAGGAAGGAGGGGATGCGGGCTGCGAAGAAGTCGAGGCCGGCGCCGAAGCACAGGGCGTAGACCACCGCCGCGTCGACCACGAAGCCGACGGCGCCGACCAGCCCGAAGCTGCCGAACTGCCGGGCGAGCCGGCCGGGCCGGGCGCTGGCGGGCGGCGGGCTCATGCCTCCGGCGCCCGGCAGGCCGGCTGCGCCCCCGGCGCCGGGATGGAGAGGTAGCGCATGCGTTTGGCCTCCCGCCGGCCCAGCGTCACCGTGTCGAGGATCAGCCCGCAGGTCAGGCTGAGGACGGCCATCAGCGCCAGCCCCATGGACAGCACCGCGGTGGGCAGGCGCGGCACCAGCCCGGTCGCCAGATAGGTCGCGACGACCGGCCAGGCCAGGATGAAGGCGGCGGCCGACAGCACCGCGAAGATGGCGAAGAAGAAGGGTAGGGGCCGCTCCTCCTTCACCAGGA
>JAEZHQ010000392.1 GCA_023416455.1 Pseudomonadota bacterium
GGCGGGAGCCGTCCCGGGCGGGGCGGGGCGGCGGACCGGGTCCGGGCCGCCGGCCTCGCTGCCGAGCCGGGCCAGCTCCTCCAGCACGCCGGCGGTCTCGACCGCGCCGCCGCCGCGGGTGGCCCAGGCGACCACGTCCTCGATGCTGTCCAGCGCGCGGCGCACCACCGTGCGGGTCGCCGGGTCGAAGGCGGCGCCGCCGCGCTGGACCGCCAGGAACACCGCTTCCAGCCGGTGCGCCAGCAGCTCCACCTCGGGCAGGTCGACGGCCCGCGCCGCCCCCTTCAGGCTGTGGGCGCGGCGGTGGATCTCGACCAGATCGGGCTGGTGGCCGGGATCCGCCTCGGCGGCGCGCAGGGTCTCGCGGATCGCCGCGAGGTGGTCCTTGTGCTCCAGCTCGAAGGCGGCGAGCAGGCGTTCGCGGATGCTGGTCACACGCGGTAGTTCCGGACCGCCTCGACCAGCCCCTGGCCAAGTTCGTTGAGGTTGGTGGCCGCGCCCTCCAGCTGCCGCGTGCCGGCGGCGGTCTGGCTGCTCGCCTCGCGGATGTTCTGGAGCGCCTGGATCACCTGCTCCAGGCCGATCTGCTGCTGGTTGGTGCCGGCCACGATCTGCTGGAAGGCCTGCACGCTCTCCTGGATGCTCTCCGCCAGCTCGCGGATGGTCGCCTGGGTGGCGTCGGTCTGGCGCTTGCCGGCGGCCACCCGCTTGACCGCCTCCTCGGTCAGCATGACCGAGGCGTTGATCCCGTGCTGGATCTCGCTGAGGTTGGAGCGCACCTGGGCGGTCGCCTCCTTGGCCTGGTCGGCCAGGCTCTTGATCTCGCCGGCCACCACGGCGAAGGTGCGGCCGTGCTCGCCGGCGGCGGCGGCCTCGATGGCGGCGTTCAGCGCCAGCAGGTGCGAGCGCTCGGCGATGTCGTTCACCGTCAGGATGATCTCGCCGATGGCCTGGGTGCGCTCGGACAGGACGACGATGTTCTCGGCCACCGCCTCGGCCTGCTCGCGGATGCCGTCCATCGCCTGGTTGGTGTCCTCCACTGCCTTCAGCCCGGTCTCGCTGCTGGCCGCGGCGCCTTGCGCGTTGTGCGCCACGTCCTGGGCGCGGCGGTTGATCTGCGCGCCGGACTCGGTGATCTCGCTGAGCGTCGCGGTGGTCTGCTCGACGGCGGCCAGCTGCTGGGCCACGCTGGCCGCCTGCTGCTGGGTGGAGGCGCGGATCTGCGCGGTCGCCGCGTGCACGCTCTCCGCGGTCGCGCGCGTGGTCAGGGCCATGCCGCGCAGCCCGGCGGTCATCTGGTTCAGGTGGGTGCCGAGTTCGGCCAGCTCGTCCTTGCCGGGAACGGAGACCTCGCGGGTCAGGTCGCCGCCGCCGACCCGCGAGACGAAGCCGATGGCGCTGCCCAGCCGGCGGCTTATGGAGCCGCCGATGAGGTAGGCGATCAGCACCGCCAGGCCGACCACGATGAGCAGGGCGGCCATGGAGGACTGAACCGCGTCGCTGTAGATCGCGCGGATGTCGAGCCGGCCGGCCTCGGTCAGCCGGCGCGTGGCGCCGTGCAGCCGGGACAGCCGCTCGCTCAGGGTCCGGCGCAGCTCCTCCAGATGCGCGCGCTGCTGGGTCGCGTCGACCGGCTCGCGGCGTTCGATGCGGTCGAAGGTGGCCATCGCCTCGCCTTGGATGGTGCGCGCCATCTGCTCGACGGTGTCGATCTCGACCTTCAGGTCGCCCCAGGCGCGGCGCCGGTCCTCGGAGACGCCGGCGTCGCTGAATTCGGCGGCCATGGCCTTCAGGCCGCCGATCTTGTCCAGCAGGGCGGCGCCTCCCTGCTCGTAGCGCCGACGCAGCGCGCCGACGTCCGGCGCGCGGCCCTGGGCCTCGGCCAGCGCCGCCAGGTTCAGCGCCGATTCGCGGATGCTGCGCAGCTCGCCCTGCCGGACCTCGACCTCGCTCACCATCTCCGACACCTGGATGTCGTAGGTGGAAATGGCCGTCATCACCTTCAGCGCGTCGGAAAAGCGCATCAGCTGGAACAGCGCCAGCAGCGCCGCCAGCAGGCAGACCAGCCCGAAGCCGAGGATCAGCTTGTGCGCAACCTTGAGTCTCATGGTTCTCCCGTGCTCCCAAGCCTGTCGAGGATGGCCTCGACGTTCAGCACCGCGATGCGGTCGTCGGTGACCGCCGCCACATAGGGTCCGGCCTCGGGCAGCGGCGCGAAGCGTCCGGGCTCCCGGTCGGCCACCGTCTCCACGGCGCGCAGGCGCAAGGCCACCGGCCGCCGGCCGCCGCGCAGCACGGCGGCGAAGCCGCCGCCGGCCGGCACGACGGTGCGGCCGCACAGCCGGTCCACGTCGAACAGCCGCATGACCCGGCCGTCGACGGCGATCAGCCCCAGCAGTTCCGGCGCTTCGCCCGGCACCCGCGCCACCCGCGGCAGCGGCACGATTCGGGCCAGATGGCGAAGCTCCAACCCGTAGCGGCCGTCGGCGCCGTGGCCGACCAACAGGGCGACGCTCGGCGCCGCCGCCCCCCCCGCCGCCACCCCCGCCGCCTCGTCGGGCTTGCGGGCCAGCTCCTCCGTCCGCCGCCGCAGCATGGCGTCGGCCCAGGCGCGGTTCCGGGTTGCGGCCTCGTCCATCACGCCTCCTCGCCGGAGAACCACAGGCCGATCATGCCGCGCAGCTCGGCCACCGTCAGGCCGCCGCCCTCGGCCACCAGCTCGGCGCCGCTGCGCCCGGCGACCGCCGCCCGGGCGTTGCGGAAATGGCGTTGCGCCGAGGCCAGCTTGCCCCGCCGCCAGTAGGCCAGGGCCAGATGATAGTCGGCCAGCGCGAAGCCGGAATCGAGATACAGCGCCCGCTTGAAGGCGGTGACCGGATCGCCGACCCCCAGCTCCTCCTCCAGCAGGCCCAGGCGGAAATGCGCCGCCGGATCGAGACGGTTGCGCTCGGCCAGCGCGAGGCAGGCTTCCAGCGCCGCCGCGCGGGCGCCGCCGTCGGGTCCGCTTGGCGCCGTCCCGGGGGGCACCCCGGCGGCGGGCGGCGGCTTGGCCCGGGTC
>JAEZHQ010000397.1 GCA_023416455.1 Pseudomonadota bacterium
ATCCCGGCCGGCGCCGGCTCCGCGGCCGGGGCAGGGGCGGCCACGGACTCGCCCGGCCGGAAGAGGAGGGCGATCGGCGTGTTCACGGCGACGGCGCCGCCGCCCGAGGCGACCAGGATGCGGCCGAGGATGCCGCTCTCCTCGGCCTCCATTTCCAGCGTGGCCTTGTCGGTCTCCACCTCGGCGATGACCTCGCCCTTGGCCACCGCCTCGCCTTCCGCCTTCATCCAGCGGGTCAGCGTCGCCTCGGTCATGCCGGCGGCGAGCGCCGGCATCACGATCTCGACCGGCATGCCTCAGGCCCCCGCCAGATCGGGGCGGTAGGCGGTGACGTCGGCGTACTGGACGAACTCCAGGATGTTGCCTTCGGGGTCGCGGGCGAAGACCAGGAAGGTGCCGGGTCGGACCTCCACGGGTTCGGGGCCGGTCATCACGGCGGCGCCGGAGTCGAGGAGGCGGGCGAGCAGGCCCGCCAGGTCGTCGACGATGAAGGTCAGGTAGGCGGTGTTGCGCTCGTCCAGGATGCGCGCCGTGGCGGGGCGCACCGCCGCGGGGCGGGCCGGCTGGAGCAGCTTGACCCGCTCGCCGTTGGGCGATTGCAGGCGCGTCACCCGGTAGGCGCCGTCGCTCAGCATGGTGGGCGCCGCCTTTTCGGCCGGCACCTCGATCACGTTCACCTGGGTGAAGCCCAGGACATCGACATAGAAGCCGGCCAGGGCGTCCAGATCCCCGCAGCACAGCCCGACTTCCAGGGGGGCAACCATCTTCATCGTTTCGTCCTCCGTTCCCTGTGCCCGTTCCGCCCGTTCATTCCGCCGCCACCCGCAGCGCCGGGCCGGCGCCGAGGCCCTGCTCGGCCAGCACCCGGCGCAGGCCGTCCTCGATCTCGCGCGGGCCGGCGCAGGCCGCCGCCTCCAGCACCTTGGACACGCTGGGCGACGCCTCGCCACCGTGCACCCGCTGCACCGGCTGGTCCAGCCAGTCGAAGAAGCGGCGCTGGATCTCGTCGCCGAGCAGCGTCCCGTAGGAGGTGCCGATCGAGCCCTGCTCGACCACCAGGACGTTGTTGGTCTTGCGGATCGAGGCCCCGATGGTCTCCCAGTCCAGCCCGGCGCGGTCCAGGCTGCGCAGGTCGATCACCTCGGCGTCGGCGCCCAGCCGCTCCACCGCGGCCAGCGTCGGGGCCAGCATGCCGCCGTAGGTCAGCACCGTCATCGCCCGCCCCGGCCGCACCACCTTGGCCTTGCCCAGCGGGATGAAGTAGTCGAGGTCGTCGACCGGGGCCAGCCCCTTGGCGGTGTAGAGATCGACATGCTCGATCACCAGCACCGGGTCCTGGCAGCGCAGCGCGCTGTTCATCAGCCCGACATAGTCGAAGGGGGTGGAGGGCGCCACGATGCGCCAGCCCACCGAGGTGGCGTAGATGCCGGCCGGATCCATGGAGTGCTGCGAGCCGTAGCCGGTGCCCATGGCGACCTTGGAGCGCAGGACCAGCGGCACCGCGCCGTCGCCGCCGAACATGTGGCGGGCCTTGGCGATCTGGTTGAACACCTGGTCGGCGGCCACCCACATGAAGTCGGGGTACATGAACTCCACCACCGGGATGAAGCGGCCGTCCATGGCGATCCCCCCGGCCAGCCCGGCGAAGGCGTTCTCGCTGATGGGGGTTCCCAGCACGCGGCCGGGGAAGGCGTCGGCCAGGCCGCGGGTGGCGCCGTTGGTGCCGCCCTTCAGGCGGTGGATGTCCTCGCCCATGATGACGATGCGCTCGTCGGTGGCCATGCGGCGGTGCATGACGTCGGCCACGGTGTCGACGAAGCGGCGCTCCTCCAGCCGGCCGCTGAAGGTCTCCTGCTCCTCGGTGCGCAGGCCGCGCATCTCGGACAGGTCGCCGCGCACGCCGTAGTCGCGGAAGTCGGGGGACGGCCACAGCTCCGGCCTGATGCGCGGCGGGGCGTCCGGCTCGGCCACCAGAAGCTCGCCCGCGACCGCGTTCATCAGCGCGACGCAGCGCGCGCGCAGGCCCGCCACCTCCGCGTCGGTGATCTGGCCGCGGGCCTGCATCTCGCGGGCGACGCGGTCGAGCGGGTCGCGCGCCCGCCACGCCTTCTCCTCCTCCTTGCTGCGGTAGCCGAAGGCGCTGCCCGGCAGCGGGCCGTTCTGGTGGAAGTAGCGGTAGACGTCGGCCTCGATGATGGTGGCGCCGCCGCCATCGCGCATCACCGCCAGCGCCTCCTGCATGGCGAGATAGACGGCCAGCGGGTCCATGCCGTCGACCTTCCAGGAGGGGATGCCGAAGCCGAGGCCCCGCGCCGACAGCCGCGTCTCGCGGGTCGCCTCCTCCACGTGGGTGGCCACGGCGTAGCGGTTGTTCTCGATGAAGAAGCACAGCGGCAGCTTCCAGGCCGCGGTGAGGTTCATGGTTTCCAGGACCGAGCCGATGTTGACGGCGCCGTCGCCGAAATAGGTCACCGCGACGTCGCCGGTGCCGGCCCGCCGGTGGGCCCAGGCGGCGCCGCCGGCCAGCGGCACGCCGCCGCCGACGATGGCGTTGGTGCCGAGCGCCCCGGCCTCGGCCCAGCGCAGGTGCATCGAGCCGCCGCGGCCCTTGCAGAAGCCTTCGGCCAGGCCGAGGATCTCGGCCAGGCTCTTGCGCATCAGGCCGTGCAGGTCGGCGCCGAAGGGCGCCCGCGGGTCGATGCCCTGGGGGGCGATGTAGTGCAGGGCCTTGGCGAGGAACTGGTGGTGGCCGCGGTGGGAGCCGTTGATCTGGTCGCTGGCGCGCAGCGGCAGGATGGAGCCGACCGCACCGCCCTCCTGGCCGACCGAGGAGTGGGCGGGGCCGTGGACCAGCCCCTGCCCGGCCAGATCCAGCACCTTCTCCTCGAAGGCGCGGATCAGGTGCAGGCTGCTCAGCATGGTGCCGAGCAGGGCGGGGCCGGCCTTGTCCCAGTCGGCCTCGGTGGTGCGCAGTTCGCGCCAGGGGGCGAGCGGTGCCAGGGTGTCGTGTTGGGGCATGACGGGTGAGTCTCCGGGAGCGCGCTTAGAGGTAGCCGTAGGCGGTCCAGCCGCCGTCCAGACCGACCACCTGGCCGGTGATGAAGGAGGCGCCGTCGGACGCCAGGAAGAAGGCCAGCTCGGCGACCTCCTCCGGGGTGCCGAGGCGCCGCGCCGGGGTGCGGCGGATCAGGGCGTCGGGATCCATGCGGCCCTGCTCGACCAGCTCGTCGAACAGGCGGGTGCGGATGTAGCCGGGGGCGACGGCGTTGACGCGCACGCCCTCGGCGGCCCATTCGACGGCGAGCACGCGGGTCAGCATGTCGACCGCGCTCTTGGTGGCGCAGTAGCCGGCGCGGTCGGGGGCCGCCACCGTGCCGTACATCGATCCCATGTTGATGATGGTGCCGTGGCGCTGGGCCACCATGCGCCGGCCGGCGGCGCGGGCGCACAGGAAGACGCCGGTCAGGTTGATGTCGACGGCGCGCTGCCAGTCGGCGAGGCTGAGGTCCAGGGTCGGCCGGTTGCAGGACACGCCGGCGTTGTTGACCAGCACGTCGAGGCCGCCGAGCGTTTCCACGGTGCGGGCCACGGCCGCCTCGACCGCGGCCTCGTCGGTGACCGAGCCGGTCAGCGCGAGCGTCGGCGCGCCATGGAGGCGCAGCGCCCCGGCGGCGGCCTCGGCGGCCTCGGCGTCGGCGTCGAACAGGGCGACGGCGTGGCCGCCGCGCGCGAAGCGCTCCGCGACGGCCCGGCCGATCCCGGCGCCGCCGCCCGTCACCAGGACGACCGGCGGGCGGCCCGCGGCCCGGACCGGGGCGCTTGGAATGATCTCAGGCATGCTTCTTCCGAACCCTTCTCATCATATCATCTGACAAGTTGAGGCAAAGACCAGGGCCGTGGCGCCGGATATGCGGCCGGGCCATGCACGCTTCCATGACCGGCCGGCCGCACCTCCTTCGAAACGGTGTCAGGCCACCTCCAGCCATTCGCGGCGCACGTCCGTGCGCCGCTGGATGTCCTCGGCGGAGCCGTCGAAGACGATCTCGCCGTGGCCCATGACCAGGACGCGCTGCGCCACCTTGAGCGCCATGCTCATCTTCTGCTCGACCAGAAGCACGCCGACCCCGCGGCGGTGGATGTCGCGGATGACCTCGGTCACCACGTCGACGATCTTGGGCGCCAGCCCCTCGGTCGGCTCGTCGACGAGCAGGACCAGCGGGTTGCCGAGCAGCGAGCGGCAGATGGTCAGCATCTGCTGCTCGCCGCCGGACATGTAGCCGGCCTTCTGGTCGCGCCGCTCGCGCAGGCGCGGGAAATAGGTGAACATATCCTCCATGGTCCAGCGCGGCGCCCCGTCGACGCCGGGCAGGACGCCCATCCGCAGGTTCTCCTCCACCGTCAGGTTGGGGAACACCAGCCGTTCCTCGGGCACGTAGCCCAGGCCCTGGCGCGCCACCACATAGGCGCTGCGCCCGGCCAGCTCCTGGCCGCGCAGACGGACCGAGCCGGCGGTCGGCGGCAGCCAGCCCATCATCGCCTTCAGCGTGGTGGAGCGCCCCGACCCGTTGCGGCCGAGCAGGCTGACGATGGCCGGCTCGGCCATGGCGAAGCGGACGCCCTGGAGGATGTGGCTCTTGCCGTAATGGGCGTGCAGGTTCTCGACGTGCAGGAGCATCAGGCGGCCTCCTCTCCGCTGGCGTGGTCGGTGCCGAGATAGGCTTCCTGGACCGCGCGGTTGGCGCGGATCTCGTCGGGCGTCCCGGTGGCCAGGATGCTGCCGTAGACCAGCACCGAGATGCGGTCGCACAGGCTGAAGACGACGCTCATGTCGTGCTCGACCACCAGCAGGGTCTTGCCCGCGGTGACCGTGCGGATCAGCTCCACGATGTAGGCGGTCTCCTCGCGCGACATGCCGGCGGTCGGCTCGTCGAGCAGGATGACCTCCGGCCCGGTGGCCAGCGTCATGCCGATCTCCAGCGCGCGCTGCTCCGAATAGGTGAGGTCGGCGGCCGGGGTGTCGGCGCGGTGGCCGAGCCGCACCCGCTCCAGCAGCTCGGCGGCCTCCTCGTTGATGCGCCGCTTGGCGGCGATCCGGCTGAACAGGTCGAAGCGGATCCCGTGCCGGGCCATCACCCCCATGCGCAGGTTCTCCAGCGCCGACATGCGCCCGAAGATGTTGGTGATCTGGAAGGAGCGGGCGAGGCCGAGGCGGTTGATGCGCTCGGGCGCCAGCCCCTGGATGGAGCGGCCGTTCAGCGTGATCGTCCCGGCGCTCGGCGGGAAGGCGCCGGAGATCAGGTTGAACAGCGTCGATTTGCCGGCCCCGTTGGGGCCGAGCACCGCGTGCCGCTCGCCGCGGCGGACGCGCAGGTTCACCCCGCGCATGATCGACAGGCCGCCGAAGTTCTTCTCAAGGCCGTCGAGCACGAGCACGGCGTCGTCGTCGCGGGTCGGGGCGGGGGTGGTCGCGGGCATGGTCATGGCCTCTGCTCCTCCGGTCAGGCGGCGCCGTGCGCGCCGCGGGCGGCGACGACGGGGTGGTCGGGCGGCGGGCTGCTCTCCTCGCTCCACAGCCGGGCGATGACCGGGCGCACCTTCAGGACCACCGCCAGGCCGGCGGCGAAGATGGCCAGCGGCACCAGCCAGGTGACCGGGTTCAGCGGGTCCCAGCTCTGCCCGAAGACGGTGACCGTCTCCCACACGCCGTTGCGGGCGACGGCCGCGCGGTAGGACTGCGAGAAGACGTGCTCCAGCGTCTGCACCAGGAAGACCACGCCGGTGGCGGCCAGGGCGCCGCCGGCGCCGGCGGCCGCGTAGGGCAGGGCGAGGCGCCGCCACGGCAGGCGGCCGGCGTTGACGATGTGGGCGTGGACCACCCCGCCGATGCCGGTGGGGGCGAACAGCATGACCAGGATGAACAGGATGCCCTGGTAGAGCAGCCAGGCGCGCGTCATCTCCGACACCAGGAAGGTGAACAGGGTGAGCAGGCTGGCCCCCAGCAGCGGGCCGAGGAACAGAGTGGAGCCGCCGACGAAGGTGTGCAGGACCACCTGCGCCGAGGTGTGGACCGAGAAGACGTTGTAGTTGGCGGTCTCGCTGCTCATGGCCATGAGGCCGCCGGCGACGCCGGCGAACATGGCCGAGATGCCGAAGACCAGCACCTTGGTGGCGTGGGCGTCGAAGCCGAGGAAGCGCACGCGCTGCTCGTTGTCGCGCAGGGCCAGCGTCAGCCGGCCGAAGGGCGTGCGGGTGTAGGCGTAGAGCAGGGCGACCGACAGCGCCACCCAGGCCAGGGTCACGTAATAGACCTGGAGGCTCGACCCGAAATCCAGGCCGAGCGAGGGCATGCGCATGGAAGACAGCCCGGACTCGCCGCCGAACAGGCCGTTCCAGTGCGGGGCCAGCGAGTGCAGCAGCTCCGCCAGGGCCAGCGTGACCAGCGAGAAGTAGACGCCCGTGCGCTTGGTGGCGAACCAGCCGGCGCCGAGCCCGACCAGCAGGCCGGCGAGGCCGCCGGCGACCGGCAGCAGGGCGGTCGGGAAGGCCAGCCCGTCCTCGACCGCCCGCATCAGGTGCAGCACGGCGAAGGCGCCGATGCCGAAATAGGCGGCGTGGCCGAAGGACAGCATGCCGCCCTGCCCCATCAGCAGGTTGAAGGCGGCCGCGAAGAGCGAGGCGATCAGCATGTTGGTGAGCGCGTTCTGCCAGCCGAGCCCGAGGAAGGGCGGCAGGGCGACCAGCAGGGCGGCGGCCAGCAGGCCGAGGGCGATCTTGAAGGGCATGGCTTTCCCCCCCTTAGTTCTTTGCGCCCATCAGGCCCGCGGGACGGACCAGGAGGACGATGAGCATCAACAGGAAGGGCACGGTGCCCGAGACCGAGGACAGCGTCAGGGTCAGCAGGCCGCCGACCTCGCGCGCCCAGTCGCCCAGCCCGACCGTGCCCAGCAGGCCGGCCAGCGACCAGTCGAGCCCGACCGCGAAGGAGGTGAAGACGCCGATCAGCAGCGAGGCGACCAGCGAGCCGGCCAGCGAGCCCAGCCCGCCGACCACCACCACCACGAAGACGATGACGCCGAGGTCGATGGCCATGTTGGGGTTGGTCGGGAAGAAGGCCCCGGCCACCGCCCCGGCCAGTCCGGCCAGCGCCGCCCCGGTGCCGAACACCCCCATGAAGACCAGCGGCACGTTGTGGCCGAGCGCCTCGGCCATCTTGGGCAGCCGTTCGGCCCCGCGCACGACGATGCCGATGCGGGTGCGGGTCAGCAGCACGAGCAGGGCGACGAACATGGCCAGCGCCACGCCGCCGATGAACAGGCGGTAGAAGGGGTAGTTGGTGTCGAACAGGGTGAAGGCGGCGAAGTTCAGCTCGGCCGGCATGGTGTAGTTGACCGGGAAGTCGCCGTAGAACAGCTTGACCAGCTCCTCGCAGACGAAGGCGATGCCGAAGGTCAGAAGAAGCTCGTGGGCGTGGCCGTAACGGTGCACGCGGCGCAGCATGAAGCGCTCGATCAGGATGCCGATGGCGCCGACCAGCAGCGGCGCGACCAGCAGCCCGACCCAGAAGTTGAAGACGCCGGACAGCGTGTAGGCGAGATAGGCGCCGAGCATGTAGAAGGACGCGTGCGCGAAGTTCAGCACGCCCATCATGCCGAAGATCAGCGTCAGTCCGGCGGAGACCATGAACAGCAGCATCCCGTAGATGGCGCCGTTCAGGACGGAGGTGATTGCGAATTCCATTGGCGCGTCCGGCTGTCTGGGTCCTGGGGATCAGGTGGCGGCGGCGGGGCGGTCCCACCCCGCCGCCGTCCGGCTCAGGGACGCCGCATCTTGCAGGAGTCCTGGACCGGGTAGAGGGCCTGCTCGGCGGGGACGACCTTGACCGGCTTGAAGCCCATGTCGGTGCCGTCCACCGGATACTTCACGCCCTTCTCGACGCGCGACACCACGACCGGCAGGATCACCTGATGGTCCTCCTTGCGGATCGACTGGGTGCCGACGTCGGTCTTGAGGGTGGTCTCCTCCAGGGCCAGCGCGATCGTGTTGGTGTCGATGGCGCCGCCCTTGAAGTCCACCGCCTTCAGCGCCTCGCCGAACATCCGGATGCCGTTGACGGCGCCGGGCTCGACATAGGCCGGGTAATGGCCGGTCGCCGCCCGGTATTCCTCGGCGAAGCGGCCGTCGCCCAGCTCGATGTTGTAGGGATGCGCGACGTAATGGCCGAGCGCCACCTCGCCGGCGTTGCCGACGTTGCCGACCTGGTCGAGGAAGGCGGTGGCGAAGCGCACCTTGAGGCCGGCGTTGCCGACCGCCTTCATCAGCAGCAGCAGGTCGTTGGACCAGTTGCCGGTGATCACGGTGTCGGGCTTGGCCGCCTGGATCTTGGCGACGAAGGGCGAGAAGTCCTGGATGCGGTTGACCTCGTGGAGCACCGTCTCGGTGACCTCGTAGCCGCCGTCCTTGGCGTTCGCCTTGATCGCGGCCTCCACGTCCTGGCCCCAGGAATAGTTCTGGTTGATGGAGTAGACGCGCTGGCCGAGCGTCCCCTCCTCCTTCATCACCGCGACCAGCGCGCCCACCCGCATCGGGGCGGTGGTGGTGAAGCGGAAGGCGTGGAAGTGGCACTTGTCGCCGGTCAGCTCCATGGCCTCGCCGCCGACGTTGAAGTAGAGGACCTCCTTGCCCTTGTTGCGCAGGTTGTGCTTGCGCACATCCTCGGAGATCTGGCCGGCGATGGCCGAGGAGGAGCCCTGGATCACCACATGGACGCCGTCGGCCACCGCCTGCTTGAACTTGGCCGAGGCGCCGGAGGTGCTGCCGCCGCTGTCGTACTCGGTGACGATGATCTTCTCGCCGTTGAAGCCGCCGGCGGCGTTGATCCGGTCGAGCACATACTGCGCGGCCGTGGCGTAGGGGCGGCCGGTGGAGGTCTGGGCGCCCGACAGGCTCTCGATGATGGCTACGCGCAGCGGCTCGGCCTGTGCGGCGGCGGGCAGGGCGGCGGCCAGGAGGGCGGCGGTGCCGAGGGGTCCGAGAAGGGCTTTCATGGGTGTCTTCTCCACAGATCTCTTGGTTTTCGTTGAAGGAAGGACCTCGCGGCAACCCGCCGTCCGCCCCGCCGTTGCCGGCAAGGCGGACGGCGGGGCAGGGTCGGCCGCGGGGCGGCGTCTCACGCGGTGCCGGTGATGAAGGCGGCGAGCAGGGCGAGCTGGGCGTCGAGCATGTGGCGGCCTTCGTGCACCCGGCACCCCGCCGCCGCCGCGGCGGTGAGCAGGGGGGTGCGGGGCGGCTGCATGATCACCTCGGCCACCACGGTGCCGGCTTCCAGCCGCTCGGCCGGCAGCGGCAGGGGATCGCCCGGCTTGAGGCCGAGCGAGGTGCCGTTGACCACCAGCGAATGGCCGCGGGGGTCCGGCGCGCCGGCCTCCACGCGGACCTCCGGGAAGGCGTCGCGGATCCGACGGGCCAGCGCCTCGGCCTTGCCGGCGCTGCGGTTGGCGATGGTCAGGCGGGCGACTCCGGCGCGGGCCAGGGCGAAGGCGATGGCCGAGGCCGCTCCGCCGGCCCCGACGAGCAGGGCGTCATGGCCCGGCGGGTCGATCCCCTCCCGGCGCAGCCCGTCGACGAAGCCGAGCCCGTCGAACATCTCGCCGACCAGCCGCCCGTCCGCCGTCCGCCGGACGGCGTTGGCCGCCCCGACCAGGGCCGCCTCCGGCCCCAGCGCGTCGCAGAGCGCGGTGACCGCGGCCTTGTGCGGCACCGTCACCACGAGCCCGCTCAGGCTGGCGACCCGGCGCAGACCGGCCAGCACGGCCGCCAGATCGTCGGGTCCGACCTGCATCGGCACGACCACCGCGTCGATGCCCTGCTCCTCGAACAGGCGGTTCATCGCCTGCGGCGTGCGGATGTGGCCGATCGGATCGGCGACCACCCCGATCAGGCGCGTTGCGCCGGTGATGATTGGCAAAATTCCTCCTCCCGCTTCGGGTTTCGGCCGCCCCGGGACGCGGGGGCGACGGGGCGTTCCGCCTTCTTGCGAGGGCAACATAGCATCTCATCTGCTTGTAAGACAATCTGTCTCTTGCATGCAGGATAAAACTGTCCGACAATCGGGCCGTCAAGCGCGGCACGCATAAACCGCGCGTCCCGCCAGGTCCCGGACCGGGGGTGGCGGAAGACAGGGAAGGGAGGAAAAGGCCATGACGGCCATGCATGATTTTTCGGGGCGGACCGCCCTCATCACCGGCGCCAACGGCGAGATCCCGCGGGCGGTCGCCGCGCTGTTCGCCGCCGCCGGCGCGCGGCTGGTGCTGACCGACATCGCCGTCGAGGAGCTGGCCGGCTTCGCCGCGGGGCTGGGCGGTGCGCAGACGCTGCTGTGCCGCCAGGACGTCGCCGACCCCGCCGACGCCGAGCGCGTCGCGGCGGCGGCCGCCGACCGTTTTGGCACGGTGGACATGGTGGTCACCGGGGCCGGGCTCTACCAGCATCTCGACCTGCGCGCGCTGACGCCGGAGCAGTGGCGCCGGGCGCTCGCCGTCAATCTGGACGGCGTCTTCCTGACCGTCCGGGCGCTTCTGCCCCACCTGTCCGACGGCAGCAGCGTCGTGAACATCGCCTCGGTGGCGGGGCATCGCGGCAGCCCGGACCACACGCCCTACGCCGCGGCCAAGGGCGGCGTGCTGACCCTGACCCGCAGCCTCGCCCAGGAACTGGCGCCGCGCACGCGGGTCAACGCGGTGTCGCCCGGCCTGATCGACACCCGGATGATGCAGGCCCTCGACGAGGAGCGCAAAGCCCGGATGATCGGGACGACCCCGCTGCGCCGCCTCGGCACCGCGCGCGAAGTGGCCGAGGTCGTCGCCTTCCTGTGCGGCAGCGGGGCGGGCTACATCACCGGCGAGACCATCCATGTCAACGGCGGACTCTACATTGCGGGTTGACCGGGGCGGCGGTGCGACCGCAACTTGCGCGCCATCCTGTCGGCCGCCATCGGGGCCGCTATCGGGGCCGTGCCGAGGGGCCGCCCGGGGGCGCGGGGCGGCGGGCGCCGGGCCGGGCGATCGGGAATCGGGGAGGGGACAGGCAGCATGAGAGAGCCGCAGATCATCGAACGGGCAGGCACCTTGCCGGACGAGGTGGCGCGCCGGATCCGGCAGACCATCGAGTCCGGCGCCCTCAAGCCCGGCGACCGGCTGCCGACCCAGCATGAGCTGTGCGAGACCTACGGCGTCAGCCGGCCGGTGGTGCGGGAAGCCATCTCGCTGCTGAAGTCGGAGGGGCTGGTGACCGCCCAGCAGGGGCGCGGCCAGTTCGTCACCGCCGACGGCGCCCGCGTCTTCCGCTTGCAGCCGAACCTGCGGGACAACGACGACATGGCGCTCCTGCTGGAGTTCCTGATGTCCGCCGAGGTGGTGGCCACCGAGCTGGCGGCCGAGCGGCACAGCGAGGCGGAGCTTGCCGACATCCGCCGGGCGCTCGACGACCTCCAGCGCGCGATCCAGGAGGGGTCGAGCGGGGTCGACGAGGACATGCGCTTCCACCAGGCCATCCTGAAGGCCAGCCACAACCACTATTTCAGCAAGTTCGGGGAGTTCCTGGAGGCGCAGGTGCGCCGCCTGATCCGCACCGCGCGGACCAACACCGCGCGCTCGGCCGGGCTGGTCCAGGAGGTCCACAAGGAGCACGAGGCGATCTACGAGGCCATCGCCGGCCGCGACAAGGCGCGCGCCCGCACCGCCGCCGCCCAGCACCTGACCAACGCCGGGCTGCGCCTGCGGCTCTACCACCGCGGCGGGCTCTGACGGCCGCCCCTCCCGCCGGGCGCACCGTGGTTACCCCCTGGGGGCGGCTTCGTCCCCGCCGCTCCCCCGCATAGAATGCGGGGGCGAACAGCGGGGGCGGGTCGATGGACGGCATCCCGGAACGGCAGGCCGGCGACCGCCGGCGCGGCTTGGGCCGGCGCGGGTTGGGGTGGCTGCTGGCCGCCCTGCTGGTGGCCGCCGCGGCCTGGGGAGCCTGGCGCTACGCCCGGCCGGCCGCCTCCGGC
This sequence comes from Pseudomonadota bacterium, assembly GCA_023416455.1. Lineage (GTDB taxonomy): Bacteria > Pseudomonadota > Alphaproteobacteria > Azospirillales > Azospirillaceae > Azospirillum. The sequence continues at coordinate 12,047 of JAEZHQ010000397.1, forward strand.
CCTCCGGCCGCCGCCACCGCCGCCGCGGCGCCCGCCGCGCCGTCGGTGACGGTGAGCCCGCCGCTGCGGCGCGAGCTGGTGGAGTGGGACGAGTTCACCGGCCAATTCACCGCCGTCGACGTCGTCGATGTCCGCGCCCGGGTCAGCGGCTATCTCGCTTCGGTGCATTTCCGCGACGGCCAGCTCGTCAGGGAGGGCGACCTCCTGTTCGTCATCGACCCCCGCCCATTCGAGGCGGTGCTGGCCGCCGCCCGGGCGCAGGAGGCCGAGGCTTCGGCCCGCCTCGACCTCGCCAACCGGCAGCTTTCCCGCGCCGCGCAGCTGCGGCAGAGCGACGCCGTCTCGGTCGCCACCTTCGACGAACGCCAGCAGGAGCTGCGCGTCGCCGCGGCCGGCGTGGAGGTGGCGAAGGCCGCCGTCCGCACCGCCGAGTTGGACGTGGAGTTCACCCGCGTCACCGCCCCGCTGGCCGGCCGCATCGGCCGGCGGGAGATCAGCGTCGGCAATCTGGTCGCCGGCGGGCAGAGCGGGGAGGCGACGCTTCTCACCACCATCGTCTCGCTCGACCCGATCAACCTCGACTTCGACCTCAGCGAGACCGACTATCTCGCCTACCAGCGGGCCAGCGCGTCGGGCCGCCTGGCGCCGCAGCGGGGCGGGGCGGTGCCGGTTCAGGTCCGTCTGTTCGACGAGCATGACTGGACGCGCGACGGCCGGCTCGTCTTCGTGGACAACCGGGTCAACCGCGGCGCCGGGACCATCCGGCTGCGGGCGTCGGTGCCCAACCCCGACCTCATGCTGACGCCGGGCCAGTTCGGCCGGCTGCGCCTGCCGGGATCGGAGCGCTACACGGCGATGCTGCTGCCCGACAGCGCCATCGTCAGCGACCAGGCCAGCAAGATCGTCCTGACCGTCGCCGGGGACGGGACGGTGGTGCCCAAGCCGGTTCGGCTCGGCCCCGTCGAGGACGGGCTGCGCATCATCCGCGCCGGGCTCGATCCCCAGGACCGGGTCATCATCAACGGCCTCGTGCGGGCCCGCCCGGGCGCCCGGGTGACCGCGGAGCCGGGGACCATCGAGCCGCCGCCGGCCCTGGCCGAACGGTCGCCCGGCGCGCCGTGACGGGCGCGCCATGCGGATCTCCCACATCTTCATCGACCGCCCGGTGTCGGCCTGCGTGCTGTCGATCCTCATCACGCTGGTCGGGGGCTTCGCCTTTCTCAGCCTGCCGGTGGCGCAGTATCCCGAGATCGCGCCGCCGACCATCGTGGTCGGCGCCAGCTACCCCGGCGCCTCGGCCGAAGTGGTGGCCGACACCGTCGCCGCCCCCATCGAGCAGGAGGTGAACGGCGTCGAGGGCATGCTCTACATGGTGTCGCAGGCCACCGGCGACGGCCGGCTGGCGCTGACCATCACCTTCGCGCTGGGCACCGACCTGGACACCGCCCAGGTGCTGGTGCAGAACCGCGTGGCGGTGGCCGAGGCGCGGCTGCCCGAGACGGTGCGCCGGCTGGGCGTCACGGTGCGCAAGAACTCCCCCGACATGCTGATGGTGATCCACCTCAGCTCGCCCGACGGCTCGCGCGACCAGCTCTACATCTCCAACCACGCGCTGCTCCAGATCCGCGACGTGCTGGCGCGGATCGACGGGGTCGGCGACGTGCAGGTGTTCGGGGCCCGCGACTACGCCATGCGCGTCTGGCTCGACCCCGACCGGGTGGCCGCCCGCGGCCTGACCGCCGGCGAGGTGGTGGCCGCGCTGCGGGCGCAGAACGTCCAGGTCGCCTCGGGCGTCATCAACCAGCCGCCGATCCCGCGCCCCGGCGACTTCCAGATCAACGTCGAAACGCTGGGCCGCCTCGCCGACCCGCGCCAGTTCGCCGACGTCATCGTCCGCACCGACCCGGCGGGGGCGGTCACCCGCCTGCGCGACGTCGGGCGGGTGGAGCTGGCGGCCCAGGACTACAGCCTGAACGGCTATCTCGACGAGCGCCAGGCGGTGCCCATCGTGGTCTTCCAGCGGCCGGGCTCCAACGCGCTGGCCACCGCCGAGCGCATCCTGGCGACCATGGCGGAGCTGGGGCGCGGCTTCCCCGCCGGCGTCGTCTACGACGTCGTCTACAACCCGACGGAGTTCATCGCGCAGTCGGTGCGGGAGGTCTACAAGACCATCGCCGAGGCGGTCGTCCTGGTGGTCGTGGTGGTCATCCTGTTCCTTCAGACCTGGCGCGCCTCCATCGTGCCGATCCTGGCCATCCCGGTGTCGCTGGTCGGCACCTTCACGGTGCTGGCGGCGCTCGGCTACTCGCTCAACACGCTGACGCTGTTCGGGCTGGTGCTGGCCATCGGCATCGTGGTGGACGACGCCATCGTCGTGGTGGAGAACGTCGAGCGCTACCTGCGCCAGGGCATGAAGCCCCGGGACGCCGCCCACGAGACCATGGAGGAGGTCGGCGGGGCGCTGGTCGCCATCGCGCTGGTCCTGTCGGCGGTGTTCATCCCCGCCGCCTTCATCACCGGCATCTCCGGCCAGTTCTTCCGGCAGTTCGCGGTGACCATCGCCACCGCGACGCTGATCTCCTGCCTGGTGTCGCTGACCCTCAGCCCGGCGCTGTGCGCGCTGCTGTTCAAGCCGCAAGCCGCGCAGCCGGCCCCGCCGTCGCCCCTGATGCGGCCGGTGGCCGCCTTCTTCGCCGGCTTCAACCGGCTGTTCGGCCGGCTGTCGGCGGGCTACGGCGCGCTGACCCGGCGGCTGCTGCGGCTGCCGCTTCTGGTGCTGGCGGTCTATGCCGGGCTGGTCGCCCTGGCCGGTTGGCAATTCGTCCGCGCTCCCACCGGCTTCATCCCGGAGCAGGACCAGGGCTACCTGATCACGGTCATCCAGCTTCCGCCCGGCGCCGCCCTGGCGCGCACCGACGCGGTGGTGCGCGATGCCGCCCGGCGCATGCTGGCGGTCGAGGGCGTCCGCCACGCCGTCCCCTTCGCCGGGCTGGACGGCGCCACCTTCACCAACGCCCCCAACGCCGGCGTCATCTTCGCCGCGCTGGCGCCCTTCGCCGAGCGGGTGGACAAGGGCCTGTCCGCCGGGCGCATCCTGGGCGAACTGCACGCCACTCTGGGCGCCATCCCGGAAGCCTTCATCATCACCATCCCGCCGCCGCCGGTGCGCGGGGTCGGCAACGCCGGCGGCTTCAAGGCGATGGTGCAGGACCGCCGCGGCCGTGGGCTGGCGGCGCTGGAGGGGACGGTCGGGGAGGTGGTCGGGGCGGCGGCCCGGGCGCCGGAGCTGGCCGGCGTGTTCTCGCTGTTCGACACCCGGACGCCCAAGGTCTTCGCCGACATCGACCGCCAGCGGGCGGAGATGCTGGGCGTCTCCGCCGACCGGGTGTTCGAGACGCTGGAGGTCTATGTCGGCTCCGCCTTCGTGAACGAGTTCAACCTTCTCGGCCGCACCTACCGGGTCACGGTGCAGGCCGACGGCCCGTTCCGGCGGGATCCGGACTCCATCGCGAACCTCAAGACGCGCAACGAGCGCGGCGAGATGGTGCCGATCGGGTCGGTGGCGGCGATGCGCGACATCACCGGCCCCTACCGGGTCACCCGCTACAACCTCTATCCGGCCGCCGAGGTGCAGGGCAACGCCGCCCCCGGCGTGGCCAGCGGCACCGCGCTGGCCGCCATGGAGCGCATCGCCGCGGAGCGGCTGCCCGACGGCTTCGGCCAGGAATGGACGGAGCTGGCCTACCAGGAACGCCGGGCCGGCGGCACCGGGCTGCTGGTCTTCGGCCTCTCCGTGGTCTTCGTCTACCTGGTGCTGGCCGCCCAGTACGAGAGCTGGTCGCTGCCCCTGGCGGTGATCCTGATCGTGCCGATGTGCCTGCTGGCCGGCGTGACCGGGCTGCTGCTGCGCGGCCTGGCGGTGGACATACTGGCGCAGGTGGGCTTCGTCGTGCTGGTCGGGCTGGCCGCCAAGAACGCCATCCTCATCGTGGAGTTCGCCCGGCAGGGCGAGGCCGAGGGGAAGAGCCCCATCGACGCCGCCGTCGACGCCGCCCGGACCCGGCTGCGCGCCATCCTGATGACCTCCCTCGCCTTCATCCTGGGCGTTCTGCCGCTGGTCCTCGCCGATGGGGCGGGGGCGGAGATGCGCCGCTCGCTGGGCACCGCGGTGTTCGCCGGCATGCTGGGCGTGATGCTGTTCGGCCTGGTCTTCACGCCGGTCTTCTACAGCGTCGTGCGCGCCCTGTCCGGCCGCCACGCCCCCGCGGGCGGGGCGGCGGCCCGGCCCGTCAGCCGCCCCGGGTCACCGTCTGGATGACCTCGAAGCCCTCGAACTCGGGCGGGCCGAGATAGAGCGGCTTGTTGCCCCCGGCGGAGCGGTGGGCCTGGCGGAAGGCGTCGGAGCGCGTCCAGTCGAGGAAGTGCTGCTCGGACTCCCACACCGCGTGGGAGGAGTAGAGCCGGTGATCGTCGCGCCGCGGCCCGCGCAGCAGATGGAACTCGACGAAGCCGGGAACCCCCCGGAGGTGGACCTCCCGGTTGAGCCACACCTGCTCGAAATCCTGCTCGGCGTCGGGATGGACCCTGAATCGGTTCATGGCGATGTACATGACGAGGTTCCCTTTTCCGGTGCGGCCGCCCGGGATCGCAGGATCGCCCGGGCCGCTGACACCGGCCAGGATAGCGCGGATCGCCGGACGGCGGGGATGGGATTCCCGGCAGGGCGGCGATGCCGGGCCGTCCCGCCCATATGCCCGCCCATATGCCCGCCCATGTGTCCACCCATGTGTGGGCGGTTTCGGACGTCCAGCTTAGGGACCGGTTCGGCCGATCTTCCAGAACCGGAGAATGCGCGCCGTCGAGCAGATGTCGGCGTCGGCGACGTACGGCCAGGATCCGCCCTGGGGGCCGCAGGATTCGAAGGAGCCGTCGCCATCGACGGGCAGCGCGTGGTCGAGCCCGGCAACGTCGAAGGTCTCGATGCGCTCACCGCCGTCCCGGTCGCGGTAGACGCGGCGGATGAAGTGCGGGTGCGTCACCGGGTCCTCGTCGACGAGGTCCGGCACAAGGTCGATCCCGAGGACCTCGCTCCACTGTTCGAGCAGTTCGACGCCGTTGGCAGGGTCGACCGTCCGGTCGGCGAGACCGCGCCAGATCGCAAGGCGGAGCGGCCGTGTGGCCGCGTCGCCGGCCTTGCGCACCTCCTCCGCCCATTGGGCGGGCGTCCGGTCGCCGGCGGGATAGTCGCCGATGAGGCCCGGAAGGCGCACCCCGCACCGGATGTGGGCGGTCTGCGTCCGGGTGGCGCAACGGTACGGCGTGCCTGCGATGATGGCGCCGCCGGCAAAGAGGTCGGGATAGGTCGCCAGCATCACCGCCGTCATGCCGCCGCCGGCGGACAGGCCGGTGACGAAGGTCCGCTCCGTGTCGGTGCGGTGGCGGCTCCGGACCTCCTTCACCAGCTCGGCGATCGACCGTGCTTCGCCGCTGCCGCGCGTCGCGTGGTAGACCTCACCGAAGTTGAAGCAGGCCCCGGGGTTGTTGATCGGAACGAGTTCCCCGCGCTCCGGCACCCATCGGGCGCCCATGCGCTCCGGCTGCTCGGGCAGCAGGACCAGGAAGCCGTGCTCGTCGGCGAAGGACTTCCAGCGGCCGCCGTGGAAGTAGGCGTGCGCGCTTTGCGCGCAGCCGTGCAGGGCGACGACGAGCGGGGCCGGATCGCGCGGCTGCGCCGGCACGTAGAGCCAGGCCCGGATCCGGCCCGGATTCCGCTCCGCGGGCAGGACCAGCGGGTCCAGGTCCGCCGCCCCCGCGACGCCGGCCGCAACGCCGGCCGCGGCGGCCAGCACGGCTGCCAGGGCCGACAGCATCAACGGCCGGAGCCGCCACAGCGCGATGACGATGGTCATGGTGGCTTTCCAGGTCCCCTCCCGCAGCCCCGGCGGATCAGTCGAACCTTACGCATGGGCGCCGTGGGCGGACGTTCCCCCGTGCGTCCGGAATCCTGGACGCGAAACCGGGGGTGGGCAAGGGAGAAGGGCACCAAGGACTGCCGTCCCGGCAGTCTCCGGGCATCCTGTGATGCCGGGGCAACATGAGACTAAAATGATACTTTGCCTATAAAAATTTGCCTAAACATGTCTAACTTTGGCCCCAGCCCTTGGGCCTATGGTTCCAGCACAGACGGAGCCGCGTTGGGAACAGACTAGCTCCGGACTTGGGCGCCGTCCCGGCGCCGGGTCCTGCATCCCATCACGAGGCTCACCTGGATCAACGTTGTGGAGGTGCCGGTCATGCTTACCGGAGTCGGGGTGCCCGTTTAGGTCTTCTCTTGTTCAGGACCGCCCGCCGCTGCGGCGGAGCGGACCCCCCACCCGAAAGCGAACCGGAACCTTGGGCCTGCCGGCCCGGATCCGTCGCCACGAGCCTCACGGGATGTTCCACGGGCGCTTTCGCCGCGCCCGGACGCGGTTTCATTGAGTTGCCAAAAGACGCATATCGAAGGAAAGCAGAACCATGGCCGATCTCTACGTCTCCACGAACGGTTCGGACTCCAACTCCGGCACCAAGGATTCGCCGTTCAAGACCATTCAGAAGGCCTCGCAGGTGGCCACGGCCGGCTCCACCGTCCACGTCGCTCCCGGCAACTACCAGGGCGGCTTCACCACGACGAAGAACGACGTCACCTACGTCTCCGACGTGAAGTGGGGCGCCAAGATCAACCTCGGTTCCGGCGACATGGCCTGGAACAACAAGGGCAGCAACGTCACCATCAGCGGCTTCGAGGTCGACGGGACCAACGCCGGCTGGCGCATCGGCATCTACACCACCGGCAGCAACTCGGTCATCGAGAACTCCAAGGTGCACGACATCGCCAACAACCCGGCGACCGCCGGCAGCAGCAGCGGCGGCGCCGGCATCTATGGCGACGGCTACAACGGCGGCACCAACATCACGCTGCGCAACAACGAGATCTACGAGGTCGGCCCGGCCGGCCAGAACAGCAGCCTGATCCACGGCATATACCACAGCACCACCGGCACCATCGCCAACAACCTCATCTACAACAACGCCGGCGTCGGCGTCCACCTGTGGCATGACGCCCGCGACATCGACATCGTGAACAACACGGTGTTCAACAACAACATGGGCGCCTGGATCGGCAGCGGCGACAACTACCGCTACAACGGCCCGGCCGACTATGTGAACGTGTCCAACAACATCTTCTACGACAACCGTTCCTACGGCGTCACCGAGGGCGGCAGCACGGGCACGCACAACACCTACACCAACAACCTGATCTACGGGAACGGCACCAACCTGCGCCTGCAGAACGGGCTGAAGGCCACCGGCACGATCAGCGCCGATCCGAAGTTCGTGAAGTATTCGGAGACCGGCGGCGGCGACTACCGCCTGGCCTCCGACTCCCCGGCGGTGGACGCCGGCTCCTCCACCTACGCCCCGAAGCTGGACATGCTGGGCAACGCCCGCCAGGGCGCGGTGGACATCGGCGCCCTGGAGTACGGCTCGGGCTCCACGACGCCGACCACGCCGACCACGCCGACCACCCCGATCCTGACACCGACCCCGGCCCCGGCCCCGACCGCCCCGACCGCCCCGACCGGCCCCACGGCCGGCACCGCGACCATCGTGGTCAACGCCAAGGGCACCCCGGCGGGTGGCGAGAACGCCCATTTCAGCCTGCTGGTCGACGGGAAGAAGATCGGCGAGGGCACCGTCGGCACCACCGCCAAGGACTACGCCTTCACCACCACGGTGGCCCCTGACCAGGCGCACAAGGTGCAGATCCGGTTCGACAACGACGCCGTGATCAACGGCCAGGACCGCAACCTCATCGTCGAGAAGGTCACCATCAACGGCCGTGCCGTGTCGCCGACCGACTCCTCGGCCGTCTACGACAAGGGGGCGCTGGACGGCAAGGACCTGGTCAAGGGCCAGTCCGGCCTGTGGTGGAACGGCACGCTGGTCGTCAACGCGCCGGCCTCCGACTTCGCCTCGGGCTCGGCGGCGCCGGGCACCAACAGCTCGACCATCGTGGTCAACGCCAAGGGCGCCGCGGCGGGTGGGGTGAACGCCCACTTCAACCTGCTGGTCGACGGCAAGAAGGTCGGCGAGGGCTTCGCCGGCACCACCGCCAAGGATTACGCCTTCACCGTCGACGCCGCCCCCGGCGCCGCCCACAAGGTGCAGATCCAGTACGACAACGACGCCATGATCAACGGCCAGGACCGCACCCTGACCGTCAACACGGTCACCATCAACGGCAAGGCGGTGAAGCCGACCGACGGCATCGTCACCTACGACAAGGGGGCGCTGGACGGCAAGGACGCGGTCAAGGGCCAGGCCGACCTGTGGTGGAACGGCACGCTGGTTGTCGATGCCGACAAGAGCTTCTTCCCGGCGGTCAAGGCGGCGGCCCTTGCGTTCGACGATGCCGGCGAACTCGGCGTCTACCAGCATGTGGTGACCCAGGGCCTGTCCGAGGGCGCGCCCCAGGCGAACCAGGCGCCGGCCGATTACGCCGCCGCGTCCATGGACGTCTTCGCCTACGCCGCGGTCGACGCCCACCTCGACCCGCTGCATCAGCTCGACGCCGCCTGATGCCCGGCGGCGGGGGCCCGGCCCGGGTCCCCGCCGCCACGGCACGGCACCGGCGGACGGTCCGGGATGCGGGGGGCGCCCCTTGTGGGCGCCCCCCGCATCCGTTTTGCGCCGGCCCCGCCATCCTTGCGGGCAAGCGGGGATGAGGCCGCGCGGTGCCGCGCACCCTTCGTTCGGACGAGAGGGGTGGCGGTGCGCATCATCCGATCCGGCAAGGACCGGCACGCGGTCCGCAACAAGGCGGAGGCGGGCATCCGAGATTGGTACGGGAACCTCCTCACCCCCCGATGTCATGATCCGCCACATTGTGAACTGTTCGACCATCCGCCCTTTCAATAGGATGGCGAAAACAAGGCAGCCAGCGTGCCACGGCGGGTGAGGTCGTTGCCTTACCCTTCCATGACTCCATGCATGATTTCATGGAAAGCTGGCTGGTGGCGAATTCCGTAGTGCTTCCGATGACGCTGCGTCAATTACGGCACATCGGATCACTCGCCAGATCAGAGGATCCGATTTCCATCGAAGACGAAAGCTTTTCAAATCAGGAAGGGCATTCGCGGAATTCCCTTGTGCCTTGGCGTGCTGCTGGGTTGGCGCTGCTTCGGAGAAGAGATGATGCACATCAGCAACGCGGTGCGGTCGGAGGGCGTAAGGTCCGGACGCATCTGGAGGAACGGCGTGGTGAACGCCAGCCTGCGCGGGATCTCCGTGTCGCAGGCCGAGCATGTCCTGGCCAGGGTGTGGCACCGCGTCGAAGAGTATGGGGCGGACACGCCGGACATGCGGTTCGATTTTCAGGGTGACGGGAGCATCGACATCCAGTTCTCCTTTCCCGACCCGGCCGTCGCCGCGCTCGTCCTGGGCGAACTGGACGCTTCCTGCCGCGACGACCGGCAGCGCCGGATCGGGGCGGCGCCGGGACGGACGTCGAACTGACGCCGCCCAAACCGGCGCCGGCCCGTCCTGCGGCCGGCGCACGGGGTGAGGCAGGGCCGGCCGGCCCTGCCCCCCACGTCACACCAGCGCCGGAACGGGATCGTGCACTCGGGATCGCACACACCACCGGGGCAGGGCGCCGGTCAGGTCTGCCGGTCAGGTTTGCGGCTGCCCGGTGTAGGTCAGGTAGGCCGCCTGGGTGCGGTTGGTGGCGCCCAGCCTTTTCAGGATGTTGCGGACATGCACCTTGACCGTGCTTTCGCACATGCCGAGTTCGTACGCGATGACCTTGTTGGCCTTGCCTTCACGCAGGCGGTCCAGCACCGCCGCCTGGCGCGGGGTCAGGTCGTGCAACCGGTCCTCCGGCTGGTGCCGGGAACCGTCCCCGCCGTTGCGCGGGCCGTCCTCGGGGTCTGACGCGGCGCCGGCGGGACGGCGCCGCGGGTCGGCGGGCCGCGCCGTCCGGTCCTGCATCAGCCTTTGCAGGAAGGCCGCGGGAATGAAGGTGCCGCCGGCCCCCACCAGGCGGATCGCCTCCAGGGCCACCGACAGGCCGACGCTGGCCGGAATGTAGCCGCGCACCCCCATGCGGAAGGCGTCCAGGGCGGCGGCGGTGTCCTCATGGTCGCACAGGACGATCAGGGGAATGCGCCCGAGCACGGCGACCAGATCCCGGACCATGGCGGGAAGGGGCGCGTCCGGCGCGACCGTCCCGCCCAGATGGCAGAGCACCACGTCGGGCGCGGCGGTGCCGTCGAGCATCGCCTGCACGTCGGCGGGCGACGCCGCCGTCAGCACATGCAGCCCGCGGTCGCACAGGGCAAGGCTGATCGACAGGCATTCGCGCGTCAGCGGCGTGTCGTCGATGAGCAGGACCGTGATCTCCCGGCCGTGGGCGGTTCGCGACGCATCGCCGTCGGTCGGCCGCGGGATGGCCGCGGTCGTGTCGTCGTCGGAGATGGACGGGGTGGCAACGGACGGCAGGCCCGCGCAATGGGGATCGAAGGCAGGGGGCGCAGGAAGCGGTCTCCGGTATGAAAACATAAACTCTCCGTGGTGTTCTTTGGCCCCCTTCTGGACGGAGACGGGGCATGCGTCGTGCCGCGGCCGATGATGGACGTCGGTCGAAAGAGTTGCGGCGCAGTTGCAGCACTCATCGGCTTCATCTTGCGGAATCTGTGTGCGGGCCGCCGTATCCTTTCGACTTGAATTCCCCTCGCAATTACAAGACAGCATACCGCCTCATGTATAGATTATCGTCAATAGCAAACAAGCGCATCGCGGTGCATGTAATTATTAGGCTTATACCTCATAATAGGTGAGAGTTGCAGAATTGCCGGTTAGAATTAGACTCAATGGAGCATGAACAGGGCGTAGGGAAAAGGGCTTGGCTGCGGATTCCCGGTCTTGCCTTCGGCAGAGGCGGGGCATCCCTTCGCACAGGGCGCGAAGGGCGGTTTTCCGCGCGGGGCGGGGCGGCACCACCGCCGTCGGGGCGGGACGGCAGGGCCGGCCCCCCATGAGGGTAGGCCGGCCCTGCCGGCCGGGGGCATCCCTCTGGAGGGCGGCCCCGGCCCAACCGGTGCGGCGCGCGACGTGATGACCACGACCGCGGCGTCCTTTGCCATGGTGGTACCGCTTCGCTGCCCGGCCCGCCCGCCGTGGGGGTGGGGCCGGCGCCTCAGGACGATTCCAGGACGACCGTGGCGCCCCGGTGGATCCGGCGCAGGGCACCGACGACGCCGTCGAGGGGCATGGTGCCGCCGACGATGCCGCGCAGCCCGAGCTGCCGGGCCTCGGCCGCCGGTTCCGGTCCGGCCCGGTCGACGAGGACGGCGACCGGGGGGTGGGAGGCCGGACCCAGCAGCCGGCGCAGCGTGCGCTCCACGGGAGCGGCCGTGAGCGCCGCCCGGCCGACGGAGAGCAGTATGATGTCCGTCCCCCGCAGCAGCGCCGCCGGATCGGCCAGCGCCTCGGCGCCGGTGCGGTGGATCATCACCAGATCCGGCGTGCCGGCGTTGATGGCCGTGGCCAGGCTCTCGCCCAACAGCTTGCGGTCGTCGATCAGGACGACCACGATCGGGGCGCTGCTTCCCGGGCCGGGCGACGGCTCCACCGGTCCGGCGCCCCGGCGTTCCGGTGCGCCGCCCGGTCCCTTCCATCGGTCGTCGGCCGGCGTGACTGGGCCAACCATGGCAATGCTCATTCAATCATGGTGCGGCCAGCTGCCGTGCTGGACGGCGCCTTCCGCGGTTTCCTCCCTGGTTCGGGGAGTGTAACGGCATTCTCTTGGCTGTTCCGGCTATTAATTCGGCTTACCGGGACGCCGGCTGCTTTGCGCCTGGACAACATGGAAAGACGCCTGGAGGAGGTTGGAATCCCGCTCCGCTTGGCAGCCTCGGGCGGTGCAGGCGCGAGGACATGACGGATGTTCCAGAAATCTTCATCCCATGTGACTAAGCAGGATGTCCGAACTCCGCCCACACGGGCGGCCGGTCTCGGAAACCCTGCAAAACCGGGGGGCCGCTGGTGTGTCCGGGCCTGACCACACGCGATCCGGCCGGCGCATGACGGCGTTCATGATCGGCCGGCCGGGTCCTCGGCGCCCTCCTCCAGCCGCTGGCCATTCCCCTCGCCCCCCTCGCCCCCGCGCCGCTGCGCTTTGGCCGAGGCGGCGGGCGGTCCCCCGACGGACGACGTATCCGTCGCCTCCTCACAAAGGAGCAGGGTCAGGCGCGGGGCATGGCCGGGACCGCCACGGCAGCGGCCGGATTGGGTAGCGCCGCACCGCAGGTTTCCGCGCCATCCCCCGCAAGGCGCTGCACCGAAATGCGCATTTACGAAAACTCGGGTTCTGCTACATTCGGAACACCTAATGAGTTCTGCGCAGGCTTGCTGAGCCGGGTCTTCCGCATCCACCCTCCGCCATGCCGGTGTCCGGAACGGGCATCCGCGGCAAAGCCGCCATGAAGACCGCGACCAGGACCTTGCCCTCCCGCCGGGAGCGGGGCCGCGGCGCGGAAGGAATGACGCCGTGCCGAAGGGCCGCCCCGCCGGCCCCGCCGAACCGCGCCCTTTGCCGGAAACGTCAGGCGCCATGCTCGAGATGGCTTCCGTCACCGCCGTGACGGGCAAGCGACCGCTCGCCACAGGGAGGAGGACGCAAGAATGTCGAAAAACGGCATGGCCCATCCCACGCCGGCCCCCACGCTCGTGGTCGTCCTTGCGGACGCCAACAGCCTGACGCGGGACTGTTTCGCCCTCAGCTTCGGCACGCTGTGCCGGGACGTGGCGGTGCGGGCCGTGGCATCGCTGGCCGAGGCCGCGCAGGCGCTGTCCCGCAACGGCGCCGGGGGCGAGGTCGTCCTGTGCAACATCGGGTCGCAGATGCTGGGCGCCGGCACGCTGGCGGCCGACATCCAGGCGGCGGCGGGGGCGATCCATCCGGTGCCGCTGATCCTCATCTCCGATCGTGACGACATCGACATGATCCTGGAGGGCCTGCGGCTGGGGGTGCGCGGCTACATCGTCTCCAGCCTGGGGCTCGGCGTGACGATGGAGGCGATCCGCCTCGTCGCCGCCGGCGGCACCTTCGTCCCGGCCAGTTCGCTGCACCGGCTGACCCAGCCGGCGTCGCGCGGCGTCCCGGGCGGGGCGGGGCCATCGCCGTCGGCGCCGGCCGGCATCGGCGGGCTGACCCCGCGCGAAATGGCCGTGCTGAACTGCCTGCGCGAAGGCAAGTCCAACAAGATCATCGCCTACCAGCTCGGCATGTGCGAGAACACGGCCAAGGCCCATGTGCGCAACGTCCTGAAGAAGCTGGGGGCCACCAACCGGACCGAGGCCGCCTACCTGGCCCACACCCACCTGTTCGGCGGGGTGCCGCCGAGCGTCAAGCAGCACTGATCCGCCGCCCGCCGTCAAACCTGGCAGCGGAACCCGACAAAGCGACCTGACAGCGCCGTGGATGGCGGGCGGAAAACCCGCTAGTGTCGGCGGGAGATCATGGGGCTGATCCCTGCGGCGGCTGCTGGTTTAGCTTGATGCGACGTTTCCTTCCCTCCCATTCGGCACTCATCGCCTTCGATGCCGCGGTCCGCTATCTCAGCTTTACCAAGGCTGCCGAAGAACTCTCGATCACCCAGAGCGCTGTCAGCCGCCAGGTGCTCAATCTGGAGGATTTCCTCGGCATCCGGTTGTTTGAACGGGTTGGTCCCAAGATCGTGCTGACCGACCTGGGCCAGCGGTATCACGACCAGATCTCGGCCTTGCTCGACGAGATCGAGGCGGCGTCGATCGAGGCCGTGCGCGGGCGAAGCACCATGTCGTTTTTGAAACTGGCGATGCCGCCAACCTTGCAACGGCGCTGGGGGGTGGAGCTTCTGTGCGGCTTTTCCGCCGCCCACCCCGACTGTCTGTATGAGCTGAAAACCTGCGCGAACGATGTCGATGCCGAACATTTCGAGGCTGACTTTCTCGTCCTGCGCGGCAATGGCCACTGGCCGAATTGCCGGGTGCGGGAAATCCTGAAGGAGACGCTGGTGGTGGTCGGCCCGCCATCACTGGTGCCGGTGGACCGTTACCTGACCGAGGAGGAGTTTGGCCAGGTTACCCTGCTGCAAAACATGTCCCGTCCCAGCCTGTGGATGAAATGGCAGCAATCCTCCAACGTTTTCCGTCAGGGCCCCATCGCCGGACCGCGTTTTGACAGCACCGACAGCCTGATTTCCGCCACGGAGGCCGGATTGGGTCTGGCTGTGGTTCCCCACGTCCTGGTGCAAAAGGAACTCGGCAGCGGACGCCTGCGGCGTGCTTTCGAGCATGAGGCCATCTCGGATCAGTCCCTGTTCCTGTGCTGCCCGGAAGCGCGCGGCAACAGCCCGGCTGCAACCACATTCCGCAAATGGATCCACAGCCACGTCCGACGACTGGGAGGAGATATTTAGGATCCGCGGGTTTTTACTTCTGAAATTATGACTGTTGCAAAAGGAGAGCCGCGGCGCCCGCATCGTCAGGCGGCAACACCGAACGGGCCGGAGATGAAGGTCGCCTGGGCGGCCCCGGTCTCGCGCTTGGCACTGAATGAGCGGATCGCGGAAAACCGGACTCGGTTTGATACGGACGGCGCGCACTGGCAGTGTTCATGCGCCGCCGGTATGAAGCGTGAATCCGCTCGCAGAACAAAGGCATAGAGTTTCGTGCGTTTCAGATTAAACGCACGAAACTCTAAACGCACGAAACCCCAGCCTGCTGTCAGGTTGTCAGGAACCGTCCTGTGTTTCAGGGTCCGCGGATCCGGCCCAACGGGAACCTGAAACACAGGACTGTTGGCGCGGGCAATCTCAGGCCGGCTGTTCCTCGACCGCGGTCAGCTGGATTTCCACCAGATACCGGGCGGCAAGGCCGCCTTGCACGCAGGTGCGCTGCGGCCAGCATTCCGGGTTGTCGCCAATCCATTCCAGCCACAGCCGGTCGAATTCCGCCTTGTTCTCCATGGTGGTGATGTGGATTGCCGCCGACAGGATCGAACGCTTGGACGACTGCAACTGGCCCAGCAACAGGTCAAGCCGGGCAAAGGTGGCCCGGCACTGGTCGGCAAAGCCCAGGCTGTCATCGGGGGCCACGGCTGCCACCGAAATCAGGCCACGCCATTTGGTGCCGGGGACGCGGCCGGGCCAGGCATGGGGAATACGGGTGATTTCGGCGTTGGGCAGCGTCTGGCTCATGCTTTGAATATCCTGTGGATTGATACGATCGTTCAGCCGGTGAAGCGGGTGACGGAAAAGGGCGATGCATCATCGCGCCCGGTCGGGCTGGTCATCAGATCGGCCAGGATGCTGGCGGTCTTGGGGCCTGTCGACAGGCCGATATGGCCGTGTCCAAAGGCATAATAGACGCCCTTGCTGGCGGCGGAGGCCGAGATCACCGGAAGGCAATCGGGCAGGGACGGGCGGCAACCGACCCAGAAACGGCCAGCCTGGTCGGGGTTCAGGGCCGGAAAGGTGCGTTGCAGGTGACGGCGCAGGATATCGGCGCGGCGCCAGTTGGGCGGGGCGTCATGGCGGCACAATTCCACCTGGCCGGAGGCGCGCAGCCCACGCCGCAACAGGGTGTTGGCCATCTTGCCGTCCATCGGCATCAGCGGACGGCGCGGCGCGACGACGTCCTCGTCCAGTTCGATGTGATAGCCCCGCTCGGCCATCAGCGGAACCTTGTCGCCGGCGGCGGCGGCCAGGCTGCGGGAATGGATGCCGGCGCTGATGACCACCTCGTCACAGGCGAGCGCTTCGCGGTCGGCAAAGGTTACGCCCTGGACCACGCCATCACGGATGCTCAGCCCGGAAGCCCGGGCCCGGACCAGATCCGCACCACGACGCACGGCCAGGTCCGTCAGGGCCCTGACATAGGCACCGGGATCGTGACAGACACCGCCCGACCGCACCAGCACGGCAAACTGGTAGTCCGGTGACAGATCGGGTTCGGCATCGCGCAGGGCCTTGCCTTCCAGCTCCTCCCATTCCAGCCCCTGGCTTGCGCGCAAGGCCCAATAGCCGGCTTCGGCCTGGAAATCCTTGCGTGACTTCCAGGCATAGATGATGCCGTTCCTGGCGATCAGCTCGGGCACGCCGGCTTCCTCAGCCAGGGCCTGGTGACGTTCCGGGCCGTCGCGCATCAGATCGGCGTTCAGGTTGGAAATACGCTCCATCCGCCTTGTCGTGCAGCCGGCCAGCAGGAAGCGGATCATCCAGCCCGCCAGATGCGGCAGATCGCGCCAGCGCACGACCAGCGGGCCATCCTGATCCAGCAGATAGGACGGCACCTTCTTCCACAGGCCGGGAACCGACATGGGAATGGTCGATGCCGTGCTCAGCATCGCGCCGTTGCCATAGCTGGCCGCCTGGGCGCCGCCCGGTGTCGCCGGTTCGATCAGGGTGACCCGGTGGTTGCGCTTTTGCAGTTCCAGCGCGGCGCAGGCACCGATGATGCCCGCACCGATCACCGCAACATGTTTGTCGGCTTTTGCCCGCATAACAAATCGCCAGTCAGGTTTGGAGCCATCGGGCGTGACGGCTCCGCAAATCAGGGCCACCCGGGCGCAACGGCCAGGGATGTGAGCCGGGAATGGGCGGGAAGGGCGGGCCGTTCGGCCCGGCCTTTCAGGCGCGGTTGTGGAAGTTGGCCAGGAACTGGCGGGTGGCTTCCTCGCGCGGGGAGTCGATGACCTGACGGGCCGGGCCGTCTTCCACCACATAGCCGTCCCGCATGAACACCACCCGGTCCGCCACGTCGCGGGCGAAGGCGATTTCGTGGGTGACGATGACCATGGTCATGCCATCGGCAGCCAACTGCCGCATGGTTTCCAGAACGTCCCCGACCATTTCCGGGTCAAGGGCGGAGGTCGCCTCGTCGAACAGCATCACTTCCGGCTTCATCGCCAATGCCCGGGCGATGGCAACCCGCTGCTTCTGGCCGCCCGACAGGGTGGCGGGCATCTGCCCGGCCCGGTCGGCCAGCCCGACCTTTGCCAGCTGCTCCATGGCGATCGTCCGCGCGTCGGCCGGTTTCAGCTTTTTGACCTGAACCTGGGCTTCCATCACATTCTGAAGAACGGTCATGTGCGGGAAGAGGTTGAACTGCTGAAACACCATGCCGGTGTGGGTGCGGAATTCAGCCAGTTCCCGGTCGCTGAACCTGGTGTTGCGATCACCATAGGTGAATGACCGTTCGCCGACGCGGATGTGGCCCGCATCAGGGATTACCAGCAGATTGATGCAGCGCAGCAAGGTTGACTTGCCCGACCCCGACGGCCCGATCAAGGCCACCACACCGCCCGGCGCCACCTGGAAATTGATGTCCCGCAACACATGCAGACTGTCAAAGCTTTTCCGCAGATTGCGGATTTCGATCATGGGGTGAGGGGCGTTCTCAGCCATGGACCGCTCCGAGTTTGCGCTCATGCCGGCGCACGGCCAGGGTCAGCGGGAAAAGGATGACGAAATAGATGACGGCGACGGCGGTGTAGGTTTCCAGCGGGCGGAAACTGTCATGGGCGGCGATCTGGCCCTGATACACCAGATCAGGCACGGCCAGGACCGACACCAGCGAGGTGTTCTTGAACTGCACGATGGACTGGTTCATCAAGGCCGGCAGCATGCGGCGCATGGCCTGCGGCAGGATGATCCGGCGCATCGTGCGGGCAGGCGTCATGCCGAGGGCTGCACCGGCCTCATGCTGGCCGGGGTCGATGGAAACAATGCCGCCGCGAATGATCTCGCCATAGAAGGAGCCGCCATAGCAGGACAGCGCAATGATTGCCGCACTGCTGGCGCTAAGCTCGATGCCGACCAGCATCGGCAGGGCATAGTAGCACCACACAAGCTGCACGAGAATTGGCGTGCAGCGGAAAAGCTCAAGAAAACCAAGGCTGATGCCACGAACAAGCTTTTGCCGCGACAACAAACCAAGCGCACTGGTGAGGCCGACGGCCATACCACCGATAACGGTTGCCACGGTGAAATACACCGTCATCAACAGCCCGTCGAGGAAAAGCCAGCGATAGGACCAGAGGATCGTGAAATCCCATTCGTACATACTGCAAACCCATGGGTTCCGGCACTTGCGCCCACCATCGGGGGTCGGTGAACGCAGGTGCCGGTTGTCAGATCAGAAGGTCATGCCTTCCGGGATATCGGAATTTTTCACACCGACGAGCGCCATGTTGGCGGCCACGGTCTTGGTGATGAAGCCGTTGTCGCGGTGTTCCTGAATCCAGCTGTTGACGAAATTCTGCCAGCTCTTGTCGTCCTCGCGGCGGAAACCGCCATTGCTGTCGGTGGCGTGGCGCGGTTCGGGCACCACCAGGTCACCGACCGACGGGTTCTTGCCCTTCAGGCCAAGGGCCAGCATGACCACCAGGCACTGCACGTCGGCGCGGCCGGCCTGGAGGGCGGCGGTAGCGTCGGACTGGCTCTTCAGGCGCAGGATGGTGGCGTTCGGGGTAAAGCGGGTGACCGCGCTGTCATGCGACGAGCCGGCATCAACGGCAACGCGGATTTCCGGCTTGTTGATGTCTTCCCAGGTCTTGACGGTCATACCCTTGCGCACGATCAGGCTGAAGGCGTTCTTGATGACCGGCACCGAGAAATCAATGGCCTTTTCCCGTTCCGGAGTGCGGTTCAGACCGAAGAACACGTCGATCTTGCCCGCTTGCAGGTCAAGAACCGAGTTGCCCCAGGTGGTTTCCAGAACGTCAAGCTTCAGGCCCAGATCGCCGGCCAGCTTCTTGGCGATGTCATAATTGAAGCCGCGCCAGCTGCCGTCACTGATGCTCTTCTGATAGTAGGGCAGGCCATCGGGCACGCCGCCGATCCGAAGCACACCCGACGCCTTGACCCGCTCAAGCGAGCTTTGCGCGGTCTGGGCGTTGGCAGAGCCAAAACCAAAAGTTGAAGCGGCGGCAATGCCGGCAAGGGCCGCCGTGAACTGACGACGATTAAGCATGAAACCCTCCTTATCACTTTTGCAGAAGACTTGCACGCCTTTGTCTGGATAAAAACTGCATAATTTTTGGTTTTTCACGGCATAAAAGTCATGATTAAGCATGCGCCAGACGCGGGGCTGGCTTACGGATGCCCCACAAAACCGGTCATCCGTAAGCGTTTCCCGACCGCGCCCGGCCTCCAACCGCGGGCACCGGATGCAACTTCCGATATTATCAGGAAGCCGCGCACCGCTGGAGGTCGCCGTGGAATCGTTGATGAGGGCGTCGCAACGGTTTTCATTCAAGCGACGCCAGGATCGAACAGAGCAGGAATGCGCTCGCCAGGCTGCCCGACGACGACGGCTGACGTTGAGAGGTCGCCTTTCGAAGAGTTCCGGCAGCTTTCGCGCCAGGACCACGAGTGGGAGCGGAGGGTCCGCCCACCGGCTCCATGGGGCGGACCCCGTCCGCATCATACGCCGGACGGCCCGCCTCCGCGGGCCTTGGCTTCGCGTCCCTGTGGTCGCCCATAGGGGCGCGCGGCCGCGGCCGCATGCCGCCCCGGCCGGGTGATGAACGGCAGACGGAGGGCGGCATCCAGCCGCCGCGCCGTCAGGCGAAGCTGTCGAACCAGGAGCGGATCACCTCCCGTCCGGCGCCGCGGCGCAGAAGCAGGGTCAGGAGGACCCGCGCCTTGACCCCGTCGAGCCGGCCGGCCGGCAGGACGCCCCGGCGGGCCAGGTCGATCTCGCCGCCGACGAAGCCGTAAGTGTTGCGAAGCGTGCCGCCGCGGCCGGTCCGCGTCGCCAGGACCACCGGAAGGGTGGCGGCGGCCCGCTCCATCGCCGCCGCGGCAAGGGGCGAGGCGTGCCCCCCGCCGAGCCCCTCGACGACCAGCCCGGCGAAGCCGGCGGCGACGGCCGCGTCGACGAGCCGGCCGTCGTCGTCGATCCCCAGCCGGACCAGGCCGACCCGCGGCTGCTCCGGCGCCGCTACCGGCGGGGCCGGCGGCAGGGGGGGATGGCGGTCGAGGCGGGCGAGGATGGCGACCCGGTCCTCGGCGAGCGCCCCCAGCGGGCCGGCGGGGGCGGAGGAGAAGGCATCCGGGCGGCTGCTGTGGGCCTTGTGAACGAAGCGCGCGGCATGGATGGTGTCGTTCAGCACCACCAGCGCGCCCAGCCTCCGCGCCGCCGGCGCGGCGGCGACGCGGACGGCGGCGAGCAGGTTGGCGGGGCCGTCCGCCCCGGCCAGCGACGGGTTCCGCATCGCCCCGGTCACCACCACGGGGGCATCGCCGCCGAGCAGCAGGTCGAGGACGAAGGCCGTCTCCTCGATGGTGTCGGTGCCCTGGGTTACCACGACCCCGTCGGCGCCGCCGGCGACCGCCGCCTCGACCGCCTCGGCCAGCTGGTCGAGGTCGTCGAAGGTCAGATGGGCGCCCGGAAGCTGCCGGAAGGACCGCGCCTCGACGGCGGCGACCGCGCCGAGGCCCGGCACCGCGGCCACCAGATCCGACGCCGACAGGGCCGGTGCCACGCCGCCGTCGGCCGACGGGATCATGGCGATGGTCCCGCCCAGCGACAGGACGGCGATCCGCGGCAGGGTCCCGGCCCGGGGGTCTTTGGGGCGATCGTCGGTCATCATCCCTCTCCGCACCATGCAACGACGTCGAACTGGAGCCCGGCCTCGGGAAGCGGCAGGGGGCCGGAGGTCCGGAACACGCTGGACGGGGGAAGCCCGCCGGCGCGCTCGCGCCAGACCTCGTCCACGACCGCCTGCCAGGACAGGTCGCACAGGGCGAGGCGGCGGCGCAACACCGTTTGCAGCGAGCCGCCCGCCGCCGCGCACAGGCGTTCGACCCGGTCGATCGCCACCGCCGCCTGGAGGCGGGCCGGGCTCTGGTGGAAGGGGCATCCCGGGTCGGGACGGGCCTTCGGGTGAAGCGGGTGGACGCCGTCGGTCGGCAGCTGGCCGGACAGGAACAGGTAGGGGCCGGCGCGCACCGCGTGCGGCTCGGCGCCGAGCGGCGGGCCGAGGTCGTCGAGGACGATCGGCTCCGCCCGGTACGGCCCCTCCGGATCGACCGCCACCAGCTCCACCTCGATGATGGTGTTGTCGGTGGGGAAGCCGGTGGTGACGACGCTGCGCGCCGGCCCCCGCTCCCCAAACGCCTCGCGCCACACCGGCTCGATCTCGGCGAGGTGGCGGGGATCGTCCAGGTGGATCTCCGCTTTGACCACATGGCTGAAATCCGCCCCGATGTCGGCGAGCGCGGCCCGCAGATAGTCGAGGATGGTCCGCGTGGCGGCGGCCGGCCGGTTGCGCGCGTGGGGGCGGACGGGATCGCGGACGGAGGGGTTGTCGGCCGCCCCGCCGATCACGTTGTTGGTGCGCCCCGAGGTGAAGACGAAGCCGCCGCCCCGGACCAGCTTCGAATAGATCTTGTAGCCCCAGATGCGTTCGTGCGGGGGCATGGGGGCGCCGGGCGTGCCGGTCGAGACGGCCCGGCGGGGCAGCGCGGCGTCGCCGGCGAGGGCGACGCCGTCGATCAGCGCGCGCGCCCCCTGGACCGGCAGCTCCGGCACGAGGACGAGCGTGCTGGCCGGCGGCGCGTCGGACCCGAACCACTCGCGGCGCAGCCGCAGGCCCTCGAAGGTGTCCTCGGCGCGGGTGTGGAAGCTGTTGAGCTTCATCATCTGGCGCAGATCGGAGCCGGCCTGCTCCAGAGCGCCGTTCAGCGTGTCGTAGACGAAGGTCAGGTCGCGGTTGATCTGCGACCAGTGGTTGGGGTAGCCGGGCACGGGCCGGCACGCCTCGGGGATTCCCTGGCGCGGGTGGTGGGCGATGCCGCCACCCACGAAGACGAGGTCGCCGGCGCGCGCGACGAGGGGGGCGTCCCCCTCCTGCGCCTCCGGATGATGGATGAAGAGTGGCGGCATCGGTGCCTCACGCGACGATGATGTCGGGCTGCAACGGCAGTCCGGTGAGTTCCTCGGGGCCGTCCTCGGTGATGAGGATGGTCCGTCCCAGCATCAGCCCGGTGTCGCGCGTCCAGTTCGGGTCGTACAGGTCGCTCGCCGTGGCGAAGACCATGTTGGGCGCGAACTCGATTTCCGGGACGCGGGCGTAGGGGTGGTTGTGCCAGCCGCCCCCGAGCCCGCCGTACATGCAGCTCGGGAACTCCGGCGACGCCAGCCCGTGCCCGTGCAGGCCGCATTCGACCGAGCCGTAGCCGGAGTCGATGATGGGCTGCCGGAACGCCTCGACGGCCTCCAGCATGGGCCGCCCGGCGCGCATGTGGGCGATGCCGTTGGACTGGGACTCGAAGCACACGCGGTGGATGTCGCGGTAGCGGGGATCCGGCTCGCCGATGGCCACCGAAAGCTCCGCCCCGGTCAGGTAGCCCAGATACTTCGCGTGGTACTCGCAGACCAGCACGTCACCGGCTTCCAGCCGGCGGTTGGTCGCCGGCGGCCGCTTGCCGTGCGGCGGGGGCATGGCGCCGCTGCTCAGCCAGATCATGTCCTCCTCGCCGCCGTTGACCAGGCAGGCGTGGAGCATGTTGGCGTAGACCTCGTACTCGCGCACGCCGGGCCGGGCGGAGCGGACCATGGCCTCGCCCATGGCCTTGGCGAGCTGCCCCGACTTGCGCAGAAGCGTGATCTCCTCCGCGCTCTTGATCAGGCGGGTCTCCTCCAGGACCCAGGTCGCCTCGGTGAAGCGGGCGTCGGGAAGGGCGGAGCGGATGGTGGTGAACTGGCGGTGGGGCACCGTCTCCGGAATGACCCGGGGGCGGGTCTCGCCGAAGCCGGCGACGCCGATGGAGCCGCGGGCGAAGCCCCGGTCATCCAGCGTCTTGACGATGTCCATGGTGGTCGTCTGGCCGGCGCGGACGTCGCCGATCCAGCCGCCGGCCATGGCGCCCCATTTGGTGACGTCGTGCGGGAACCCCGACCACAGGACGGGGTCGCCTTCGAGGGGCAGGAGAATCACGCCCGGCACCGGACGGCCCGCCACGTAGCGGTTGTTCGCGAGGGCGGACTGCCATTTCGACTCGTTGCCCCAGATGAGCAGGGCGTCGAGCCCCGCCATGTCCATGCGCCAGCGCAGGGCGCGCCACCGGCGGTCGCGTTCGCCGAGCGACAGATCCGGCAGGGCGTCGGCGTCGTTGTGTTCCATCGTGTCCATAGTCGCCTCCACAGGTCAGCCGGTCAGAACAGGTCGTTCGCTTCCGGCAGGATCTGCGCGGTGCGGTTGCGGGTGTACCAGGTCATGACGGAGGAGCGCACGGCGTCCTCCGCGTCGTCGGCCATGCCGCGGGCGATCATGGCGTCGATGAGCGTGACGTCCTCGTCGTCCACCGCGATCTCGACGGTCTCGATGCGCATCGGCGTGTTGACGAAGCGCGGCCGGAAGTCCGGGTCGGGGGTGAGTGCGCGTTCGGTCCGGATCGCGCTGACGCGGAACTGGTCGGGGGTGCGCTGGTTCTGGTAGCCGGTGTTCTGGGCGCGGACCTTTTCGGCCGCCGCCCGCGTCGCGTCGGTCGCCTCACGGATCTCGATCTTGACCGGGCGGAACCAGAAGTTGGAGGTGTTGGAGACGTCGCCGGAGCCGCAGACGTTGGGCACCGCCAGCACGTCCATCAGCGACAGCATGACCACCTCGTCCCCCTTGCGGCCGGGGTTGCGGCGGGTGTTCGGGATGAAGTTGCCGGCGTCGTCCCACCCCGTGCTCATCCACAGGTTCAGGCTGTCATGGACGTCGTCCGGCGTCAGCCCGTACTCGGCGATGCATTCCGCCAGCGTGTCCTGGCAGTTGGTGTGGGTGCCCGGATAGCCGCGCTCCTTCTCGAACTGGACGGCGTGGCAGCGGGCGGCGAGGATGTCGGTCTTGCAGGTGGCGGGGACCTCCGCCAGAAGCATCATCGGGTTGTAGCGCGGCGGCTTGCTCCAGATGATCGAGCCCTGGTGCGGGCGGAATCCGGTCCGCCGCATGTGGCCGACCGACATCGCCTCCTTGTAGTCGTGCAGGTTGAAGCAGTTGAAGTCGACGCACTGCGGCCCGTCGATCAGGGTGATGTGCAGCGTTTCGCCGAACATCACCGGGACCGCGCGGCCGGTGACCGGCTCCAGGATCTGCTCGAAGCGGACGGGGCCGTACTCGGGCTTGGCCATGGCTCAGATCCTCACATGGGCGAGAGTGGCGCGGACCTGTTCGCGCATCACGTTGCGGACGACGTCCTCCATGGTGTCGCCGAACTTTCCTTCGGCGCGCAGCATCTCGAGGAAGACCATTTGCTGGCTGGTGAAGCGGACCTTCAGGGTCCTGGTGCCTTCGGGCATGGGTCGTCTCCTTGGGACGAACAGGTGGAAGGGGGGCGGCGCGCGCTCAGCCGGACAGGCGCGGCAGGTAGAGCGCAATCGCCGGAAAGGCGAGGATCAGCAGGATGACGAGGCCGTTGATGGCCAGGTAGGGCATCGCTGCCGTGTAGATGTCCTTCATCGTCACGGAGGGCGGCGCCACGCCCTTCATCACGAACAGCAGCAGGCCGAAGGGCGGGGTCATCAGGCCCATCTCCAGATTGATGAGCATCATCACCGCAAACCAGATCGGGTCGATGCCGAGCGCCTTCAGGATCGGCATGAAGATCGGCAGGGTGATCAGCATGATCGCGATCTGCTCCATGAAGCAGCCGAGGATCAGCACCAGCAGCATCATCAGGAGGATCACGGCCACCGGGTCGACCGACAGCCCCGTCACGAAGACCAGGAGGCCGCGGCTGGTGCCCGAGAAGGCGAGGATCTGGCTGAAGCCGATGGCGGCGGCCATGATGACGAGCGTCATGGCCGACACCGCGACCGTGCCCTCGACGGCGGCGAGGAAGGTCCGCCGGTTCAGCCCGCGGTAGGCGGCGGCCAGAACCAGCGAGGCCACGCAGCCCAGGGCCGCCGCCTCGGTCGGGGTGGCGAGGCCGAGGAAGATGACGCCGACGACGCAGAAGACCACCAGCGAGAGGGGCAGCACATGGATGGCGAGGTCGCGCATCGCCTCGCGCAGCGAGGCCGCTTCGATCTCGTCGCGCGGGGCGAGGCGCGGATCCAGCCAGCAGCGGGCCACGACGTAGACGACGTAGAGGGCGGCGAGGATGAGGCCGGGCACGATGAGCGCCATCAGCAGGTGGCCGATGGAGATCTGCGCGATGGTGGCGTAGACCACGGCCAGCGCGCTCGGCGGGATCAGCATGGCCAGCGCGCCGCTGGCCATGATCGGGCCCATGGACATGACGTGGGCGTAGCCCTTGCGCTGCATGTCCGGCAGGAGCAGCTTGCCGAGCATGGCGGTGTTGGCCATGGTCGACCCGCTGAGCGCCGAGAAGACGGTGCCGCTCGCCACGGTGAGCAGGCTGAGGCGCCCGGGGACCCGGCCGATCAGCTTCTCGATGGCGCCGAGCGCCTTGGCCGCGATGTTCGACTGCCAGAGCACCTCGCCCATCAGCACGAAGAGGGGAATGGGCAGGAGCGTGAAGGTGGTCAGCGCGGTTTCGAAGGTCAGGATGTACTGCTGGAAGGCCGCGCCGCCGCCCTGGAGGATGGCGACGCCGGCCACGGTGACCGCGATGAAGGCGAAGACCACCGGGACCCCGACCACCAGCAGCGTCACCAGGCCGCCGAAGATGAGGGAGAGGGGAAGAATCCAGTCCATGGGCGGTCACGCCTCCCTTGCGTCGAGGACGGCGATGCGCAGGTATTCCACGGCGGTCAGCGCGAAGCAGACCGGGATGGTCACCAGCAGCGCCCAGCGGGGGTAATCGACGACCCCGGCGTTCCGGATGTCCCGCTCGAACGAATCCCAGGTCGCGATGCCGCCCCACCAGGTGAGGAAGAGGCACAGCGCGGCGACGAACAGCGCGACACCCACGCCGGTCCAGCGGGCCGCGGACGGCGGCAGCCGGGTGACGACCATGTCGACGACGATGTGCCCCCGGCGCCGGGCGAGCCACGCCATGCTGAGGAAGGGTGCGTAGAGCAGGATGAACTCGGTCACCTCGAACGACCAGGCGAGGGACCCGCCGGAAACGCCGCGCAGGACGACGTCGAGCGTCACGATGACCATGGCGAACAGGATCATGGCACCGCTCAGCGCCGCCAGGGCGTCGAGCAGCCTGGCGTAAGCCCGTCCGAGGCGGAGGACGAGGAGTGAGGCCGGCGAGGAGGCTCGCGGCGTGGCCGCATCGGACCGCTTTCCGGCCGCGTTCATGGGTTGGTCAACCATCGACGCACCCTCCCGCGCTCACATGCCGGTCTTGTTCAGCTGCTCGATGAGTTCGGGCTGCTTCTCGACGAGGGCTTTGTTCTTGGCGAGGAAATCCGCCCAGCCGGCCTCGTAGGCCGCCTTCAGGTACCGTTCGGCGTCCGCGTCGGAGAAGCGGACGAACGCGATGCCGAGCGCCTTGAGCTTTTCGTCCTCGGCGGCGAGGCGTTCGGCCATGAAGGCTTCCACGCGCTTCTCGGTCTCCACGCCGATGGCCTTCAGCTCGGCCTTGACGTCGTCGGGCAGCCGGTCCCAGGCCGCCTTGTTCATGAGGATCGACCCGTCGAGCGAGTAGAAGGGATGGTCGATGAGGGCCTTGGTCGCCTCGTGCCAGCCGAAGACGTCGATGCCGGTGTAGGTCCAGCCGTAGCCGTCGATCGCCCCGCGCTCCAGGGCGGTGTAGACCTCGCCGGGGGCGATGGTCACCGGCGTCCCGCCAAGGGCCTTGACCATCGGGAGGTAGACCGGAGAGACGCGGACCTTCATCCCGGCCAGGTCGGGCTTGCTGACCGGGCGCGTGAAGTAGAGCCGGAACTTGTTGCCGCCCGCCGTATTGGCCAGATAGACGACCCCCTTCTCGGCGTGCAGCTTCTGCATGAGGTCGAAGTAGCCCGACGTCCGCAGCTCGCTGGGCAGGCGCTTGGTGAACTGCACCGCCGCCGCCGCGGGGACCTCGCCCCGGTAATAGGCCGCCGCCCCGAGCAGAACCTCCACGACCCCGTTGCGCAGCGCCTCGAACTGGTTCTCGGGCTGGGTGACCTCGGGGCCGCCGAGATACTTCAAATCGACCTTGCCCTTGAGGCGCTCGTTGACGAGTTCCTGGAAAATGAAGAACGACTTGCTGAGATCGTAGTCGGCCTGCCAGGGCGTGATCCCCTTGAGCACGACGGGTTGGGCCGTTGCAGCCGTGGCGCCGAGCGAAATTCCCATCGCGACGCTTACGCTTGTGACGAGCAGACGGAACAGCTTTGTCATCGGGTCCTCCGGTCAGTGTCGGTTGAGCCGCGCGGGTAGCCAGTCCTCCAGGACGCTTTTTATTCGTTTGCGTTCGTATCGACGGTATGTCCGGGATTTTCGGGCGTCAAGGCGATTTTCGAAAATTCCTTCATTGTCGATCATTCCGGTTTGTGCTACGGATTGGCACATCCTGAATTCACAGGCGTGGAATGGTTAATAGAACCGCCGAACAGACGCCGGAAAAACCCCCGGTGCGGAAGTCGGCCACGGCGAAGACGCTGTCCGCCGCGGCCGTGGCGCGGCTGCGCGCGGACATCCTGTCCTGCGCCTTCGCCCCGGGGGAGAAGCTGCGCCTGGACGCGCTCAAGAACGGCTACGGGGTCGGCTACAGCCCCCTGCGCGAGGCGCTGGTGCAGCTGGCCGCCGAGGGCTTCGTCGAGCTGGAGGGGCAGAAGGGGTTCCGCGTCGCGCCGGTGTCCCAGGCCGATTTGCAGGACACCATGCAGACCCGCATCGACATCGAGCGGCTGGCGCTGCGCGACGCCCTCCCGAACGGGAACGAGGCGTGGGAAGCCCGCATCGTCGCCGCCTTCTACCGCCTGTCGCGCCAGCACCCGGTCCATGCGGAGCCGCGGGCGGTCAACGAGGCGTGGTTCGACCGGCACCGCGAGTTCCATTTCGCGCTCGTCGCCGCCGCCCGCAGCGAAATGCTGAAGAAGTTCTGGATGATGGCCTACGACAAGGCGGAGCGCTACCGCCGGCTCAGCGTCACCTGCGGCAGCAATCCCCGTGACGACACCCGCGAGCACGAGGCGCTCATGGAGGCGGTCCTGGCGCGCGACGTGGAGGAGGCTTGCCGGCTGAGCGAGCACCACATCGGCAAGACCCTCCAGATCATCCTTTACGACGTTGCGGCGAAGATGCCGATCCTCGACGGGGCACCGGCCGCGCCGGGTGCCGACGGCGCCTGACCGCCACCCCCCACAGGCCGGCGGCCTTTTGGAATCAGCCGGCGGCGTCCCACAGCAGCGACAGGGCGAGCGCGGTCATCACCGCGCCGATCGCCGCGTCGAGCACCCGCCAGGCGGCCGGGCGGGCGAAGACCGGGGCGAGCAGGCGTGCGCCGAAGCCGAGGGCGGAGAACCACGCGGCCGAGGCCAGCATGGCGCCGGCCGTGAACCACACCCGCTCGCCCGGCGGATGGCGCCCGGCGATGCCGCCCAGCAGCACCACCGTGTCCAGATAGACGTGGGGGTTCAGGAAGGTGAAGGCCGCCGCCGTGGCCAGCGCCCGGCCGAGCGGCATGGCTTCGGCCGCGCCGGCCTCCAGCCCGCGGGGGCGGGCGGCGCTGGCGAAGGCGCGCAGGCCGTAGGCGAACAGGAAGGCGGCGCCGCCCAGCGCGACGGCGGTGAGCAGCGACGGGTTCGACGCCACGAGGCTGCCGAATCCCGCCGCTCCGGCGGCGATCAGCAGAGCGTCGCTGGCGGCGCAGAAGAGGACGAGGGCGGGGACGTGCCGGCGCACCAGCCCCTGGCGCAGCACGAAGGCGTTCTGCGCGCCGATGGCGACGATCAGGCCGGCGCCGAGGGAAAAGCCCTGGAGCGCCGCCCAGAACGGAATGGACATGGAAGCACCTCATGACGGGCCGCCCGTCGGGCGGCCGGATCGGGACGAGCGGGGAGGGGGCCGCGCCTTGCGCGGCGCACCCGGGGGTCAGCCTCGGCGGCGGCTGCGCTTTTCCTGATGGGCGGCGACGAGGAGGGCCATGATCCGGAGGGGCGGGTTCCAGGGGATGCCGGGACCCCGACCTTCTACGGGCGGCGGCCGGACCCGTCAACCGCCGGCCTCGACGCAGGCTGTGCGTCGGCCGGGGGCGTCCAGGCGGACTGAACCAACGCGGAGGTCACCAACGTACAACGGCGGGCGCACAACGGTGGGTGCACAATGGCGGGCGCACAATGTCGGGCGCACAATGGCGGGCGTACAACAGCCGGCGGGGCGGCCGGCTCGGGGAAACCGGCTTGGGGAAACCGGCTTGGGGAGATCGGAAGGATGGGAACGCGGTGAAGATGCTTGTGCTGTCCTTGCTGCTGGCCCTGGCCCTGCTGCTGGCCGGGCCGGCCTTCGTCATCGCGTCGGGCACGGTGTCGCTCGGTGTCGACTGGGCCACCGCCGACCGCAGCGCGACCGGGCTGGCCCCGGCGCCGGCGGAGACGCCGGAGGCGGTGGTCCAGGTCTACGCGGCCCGCGCCCTGTCCTGGCGGGGTGCCTTCGGCGTGCATCCCTGGTTCGCGGTCAAGCCGGCGGGTGCTCCGGCCTACACGGTCTACGAGGTGATCGGCTGGCGGGTCTACCGGGGACTGCCGGCGGTGGCGGTCAGCAACCGCACCCCGGATGGCCGCTGGTTCGGCGCCGCCCCGGCGCTGCTGGCGGAGCTGCGCGGGCCGGAGGCCGAGGCGGCCATCCCCAAGATCGCGGAGGCCGCCGCCCGCTACCCCTACGCCGGCGCGTACCGGATCTGGCCCGGCCCGAACAGCAACACCTTCGCCGCCTGGGTCGGGCGCGCCGTGCCTGAGCTGCGGCTCGACCTGCCGTCGACGGCGCTGGGCAAGGACTATCTGGGAGCCGGCCTGGTCGCGCGGGCGCCCAGCGGCACCGGCTGGCAGGTCAGCCTGTTCGGCGTGGCCGGCCTGCTGCTGGCGGTCGAGGAGGGGCTGGAGGTCAACCTGCTCGGCCTGACCGTCGGCGTCGACCCGCTGGACCTGGCGATCAAGCTGCCGGGCCTGGGACGCTTCGCGCTGCGGGAGGATCCCAGGCCCGGGGCGGGATGATACGGACGGTGTTGTGAAGGCGTCGTCCGCATCGCCCTCTCGATCAATGCTATCGCATTGATCCGTCGGGTTTTACCGACGGCGCTCCGTGTTCACGCGCCGCCGGTATGATGCGGCCGGATCACGCCTCCTCGGCGGACTGGCCGGTGCCGGCGGGGCCGAGCGGGGGAGCGCCGCGCTTCAGGCCGCGCCGCATCATGGACTCCCACGCTTCCTCCGCGGTGTCGACGATGTCGAACAGGTCGAGATCCCCGGGGCTGATCATGCCGTGGTCGAGCAGCGCCGTGAAGTTCACCACCTCGTTCCAGTAGTCCCGGCCGACCAGGACGATGGGCAGGGGCGACGCCTTGTTGGTGTTGCGCAGGTTGAGGATCTCGAAGGCTTCGTCGAGGGTGCCGAAGCCGCCGGGGAAGATGGCCAGGCCGTTGGCCCGCATCGCCAGATGCATCTTGCGGATGGCGAAATAGTGGAAACGGAAGGTCAGGTCGGGGGTGCTGTAGGGGTTGGGGTAGGGCTCGTGCGGCAGGCTGATGTTGAAGCCGATGCTGGGGGCGCCGGCCTCCCGGGCACCGCGGTTGGCCGCCTCCATCAGTCCCGGCCCGCCGCCGGTGGCGACGACGTTGTCGCGCTGCCCGTCCGCGGTGGGGGCGAGCGCGCCGCCGCGCTCCGACGCGATGCGGCCGAACCGGCGGGCCTCCTCGTACCAGGCGGTCTGGGCGAGGCGGCGCTCGGCGCGCGCCCGCTCCTCCGGGCCGCGGGCCTCGCTCATCAGGCGCTCGGCCTGCTCCGGCGAGGGAACGCGGGCGCTGCCGAACACCACGATCGTCGTCCGCACGCCCCATCGCCGCAGATGCTCCTCCGGCTTGGCGTATTCGAGCATGAAGCGCACGCCGCGCATCGGCTCGCTCAGCAGGAAGTCGCGGTCCTCGAAGGCGATGAGGTAGCTCTTGGATTCGTGGTTCGGCGTGCTGTCCGGCATGCGGATCTCCAGGCGGTAACGGAAGGCGTCTTGTAGACCATGTGGGGATGCCGGCAACCCTTTGCCGCGTGCGAAGGGGAAACCGCCGCGCCGATGGTGGTTGGAACCGGCATCGCCCCAGGCGGCCTCTTCCGGACTACGCTCTCACCTCTGTTTCCAGCGCCCACAAAGCCACGCAAGAGGAAACGGCACATCAGGATTGATCCGGAAGACGATGCCAGCGATTACGCTCCGGAGCCGGAAGATTTCCCGCCGTCCGAAGAGGGGCGCGCGCCGTCACTGCGCTGGTCGAATTACTGCTCAATGTCGCAGGGCACGTCACGGACGGCGGAACACTGCTCTTGATGAGAGCGGGCCAAGCTATTCTAATAGGGAGTTTGTAATCAATTTTGCCTATTCGGAAATTTCGTGATGACATCGCCTAGGATCCCTGCTTATCCTCATTGAAAAGTATCTGTCTCACGCTCTGAAGTATTCGGATTTCGACATTTGTGCATTTTGGTCACGACCAACGCAGGTCTCTGCCGCGCGTGCCATGTCCTGTCGAAATGGTGAGTCGGATGCGCGCGTGTTTTCGCAACGCCTCAAATTGAGTACAAACTTTCCCCTATACTTATTTTCTTTTCCTATACTTGTTTTCTGTTGCGCCGAAATGGACCAGATGTGCTTAGATTGCCTTGCTGTTTTGGCTGCGGCCGGGCAACGACAGCGGTGACGAAGCATATTGATCACGAAACATACGGCGCAGTTCAGCAACGATCACAAAGAGCAATTCTCTGATTCGCCGACGGCGCACGTCCCGATGTATTTATTTATTATAATTGCATGCATACGTCGGTTTTTTTGCTAACAGCATTTTTTGCTAACAGCAATAGCCATGCCGGCATGGCCTGCTTGGCCGGATGCCAAACTCAAAAACAGACAACATCTGCATCGGGCGGGATGATGACATGAATGAAATCTCCCTTTCTTATGCTTTCGCCGTGATACGCCGCCGCCTGGGTATTGTGTTTTTCATCTTCATGGTGAGCGTCAGCCTGGTGATCCTGGCCGTGGGTTCGATGGCCAATCGCTACAACGCGTCCGCCGTGGTCATCCTCAACGCCGACGGTGCGCCGGTGTCCAGCATCGACGGCGTCCACATCCAGACCGGCGGGGAAGCGATCAACGCGGAAGCCGAGGCCAAGGTCCTCCTCAGCGAAGCGCTGCTGAAACGGTTGGCCGCCGACATGACCGACCGCTACGGCCCGCGCGAGGAACGCCCCGGACTGCGCACGGCGGTGCATGAGGTCGTCGGCTTGGCGTGCCGGCACCTGCCGCTTGACTGCGGCACCCGCGAGGCCACGGTCGACCCGATCATGGGCTGGTACGACGCGCTGGGGGGCAATCTGGCGGTCCGCGCGGATACCAAGAACAGCAGCCTCATCGTCTCCTACACCGACACCGCGCCGGAGCGCGTGGCGGAGGTGACGAACCAGGCCGTCCGCCTGTACCTGGACAGCCGGCGCGAGGCGCGCGACCAGGCGCTCAACGGCACCATCGGGGCGCTGGAGGAGCGGATGCAGCAGATGGCGGAGGAGATCCGCGGCTCCGCCGATCGGCTGGCGGCGATGCGGGAGGAGCTTGGCCATTACGAGACGTCTTCGGGCACGATCCTCGCCCAGCGCATCGTCGCCGCGACCCAGGCGCTGGCCGAGGCGTCCATACGCCTCTCCGAAGCCCGTTTGCGGCATGCGCAGATTGCCGGCGCGCTGGAGCGCGGCGGGCGCGGCGAGCGGATCGACGACCGCTACAAGTCGCAGAAGCTGCATGAGCTTCTGGCCATGGAGAACGCGCTGCAGACGGCCGACGCGCAGCTGGCGGTCAAGCTCGGCGCGCTGCATCCGCAGCGCCAGCAGCTCGACGGGCAGCGCCAGAAGGTCGGCGCGCTGGTCCAGGTGGAAGGCGGCCGCATCCTGGGCGAAGCCCGCGACCAGGTCGCCGAGGCCGAGCGGCGCTACCAGCAGATGGACGGCGAGTTGGCCGCCCTGAAGGGCCAGACCAGGCCGGCCATCCTGGCGCAGACGTCGGTATCCGTCGGGCTGAGCCGGGTCGAGGGCCTGCTGGCGTCCTACAACCTGCTCAACCGGCAGCTCGAACAGTATCACCTGATGCGCCACGCCGGCGAACGGGTGCGCGTCGCCGCCTGGGCGACTCCGCCGATGAAGCCGGCCTTGCCCAACCGGACGATGGCGGTGGTCCTGGCGGCGGCGGTGATCGGCGTGCTGTGCCTGATCGGCGCGGTGGTGGACGCCGTGCTGCGCGGCGTGATCATTTCGGCTGGCCAGGTGCGGGCGATCGCGCCGGAGGTCTTCACCCTGCCGCGGCTGGGCATGCGCCGCCGGCGCCAGCCGCTGATCCCGCTGAACGGCCGCCGGCTGGCGACCGACGAAGCGGTCATGCGCCGCGTGCAGGACATCGCGCTGTGGACCCTGCTCCAGCGCCCGGGCGGAGTGCTGTCGGTGTCGGTCACCTCCGCCTTCGTGGGCGAGGGCAAGACGACCACCAGCGTGCTGCTGGCGCAGAGCTTCGCCAGCCTCGGCTACCGGACGCTGCTGATCGACGCCGACCCGTTCAAGAACTCGGCCTCCCGCTACCTGCAGAGCGTGTCGGGTGAAGGGGACGGGCGGACCCTCGTGCCGGCGGGAAAGCACGGCGAACTGGTCTGCCAGGACACGCCCTGCCCGAACGTCGCCTACACCCAGGTCAGCCGGACCTTCTCCGACCTGATCGGGCGGGGCGACCGGCACGGGCTGCGCGCGGCCATCGAGGAGCTGGGGGACTTCTGCGACGTCGTGGTCTTCGACACCCCGCCGCTGATGCCGGTCACCGAGACCGTCACCATCGCGGCGGCGGTGACGCGCAACCTCGTCGTCGCGGACTGGCGCCACGCGCGGCTGGCCCAGTTGCGGCGCGTCAACGACCTGTGCGCCATGTACGGCGCGGCCGTCAGCGCGGTGGTTCTGAACAAGTGCGAACGCAGCAGCGGGCTGGTCCGCCTCTACGGCCGGTACGGCCGCTACCCGCGTCTGCACGGGAAAGGTCCCGGAGCCGTGATCGCCGCCGAATAGGCAAGCCGGGCCAACGCCGCACAGGGAGCGCAGGACCTGCAAGAAATGCTGGAAATCATTGGGCTCGCCACGACGATCGTCTTCCTTCTTCTGATGATTCACATGCTTGGAATCATCCTTGCTCTGGTGCCGCCCTGATTTATTCGGGCCGCAATCGACATGAAAGCACCAAAGCTCCTTCCTACTCGCAAGCCGGGGGGCGATTATGAACGCATTATTTCGAAAACAGAGCGAACGCCGGTCCATTATGTTCGCAGCGTTCGACGCGGCCTTGGTCGCGGCATTATCCCTTCTTCTCTATTTCGTTATTCCGGCGGAGATGCAGGGCGGCGCCGACACCCGGATGCTGATGGCCGTGCCGACGATCACCAGCCTGTTCCTCGTCCTCTATCTCTGCGGCTGGTACAAGACCGGCACGGAAAGCGCAATGCGCGTGTCGCCGCAGCGGCTGGCGGTCGCCGCAGGTCTCGGCATCGGCTTCGGCGCGCTGTCCCTGGCCGACGACGGCCGGTCCAGCCTGGCGGGCGTCCTGCTGGCGCTGGCGCTGCCGGCCGGTTACCTGCTGTTTCCCACCGTCTGGCGCCTCACCTTTGCCAGCCCGCAAGCCCCCGGCACGCTGAGCACGCTCCTCCAGCCGCAGATCCTTGTGGTCGGCGCCGCCGCCGAGCGCTTCGCCGACGGTCTGCGCGAGGCCTCTGCCGACGCGTTCGGCATCGCCGGCACCCTTGCGCTGCCGGACGCCGCGGCGGGCGAAGGGATCTCGTTCCGGACGGCGAACGCCGTGGCGCTCAAGGCGGAAGGGATGCGCGCGTCCACCATCGTCTTCGCGCTCGACCCGCCGGCGCGGGCGCCCTGGACGATGCTGTTGCAGCTGCGCCTGCGCGGCTTCCAGGTCGCCGAGGCCGACGACTTCATCGAGCAGCAATCCGGCCGCGTCGACGTGGCGCGCTTCGATCCCGGCGTGCTGATGCGCAAGCGCTCGCTGTGCACCAGCACGCTGAAGTCGATTGAGAAACGCCTTCTGGACATCGTCGTGTCGCTGACGCTGCTTGTCCTCCTCGGGCCGCTCATGCTGGTCGTCGCGCTCCTGGTGAAGCTCACCAGCGACGGGCCCGTCATTTACTGGCAGAAGCGCATCGGCCTCGGCGGCCGGCCGTTCTGGATGCTGAAGTTTCGCAGCATGCGCTGCAACGCCGAGGCGAACGGTGTGGCGCGCTGGGCCACGGTGGACGACCCGCGGGTCACGCCGATTGGCCGCCTCCTGCGCTCCACCCGCCTGGACGAGCTGCCGCAGCTTGTGAACATCCTGAAGGGCGAGATGAGCTTCGTCGGCCCGCGGCCGGAGCGACCGGAGTTCGTCGAGCAGCTTCAGGACGACATTCCGCAATATTACTTGCGCCACTTCATCAAGCCCGGACTGACCGGGTGGGCGCAGATCAATTTCTCCTACGGCGCGTCCATCGAGGACGCGCGGCGGAAGCTCGCCTACGACCTTTTCTACCTCTCCAACGCCGGCCTGCTCCTCGATCTCTTC
Source organism: Pseudomonadota bacterium (assembly GCA_023416455.1). GTDB lineage: Bacteria > Pseudomonadota > Alphaproteobacteria > Azospirillales > Azospirillaceae > Azospirillum. The sequence goes on from JAEZHQ010000397.1 coordinate 47,808, forward strand.
ATCATCGCCAGGACGGTGCGCGTCGTGCTTCTGCGCGAAGGCGGCCGGTGATGGGGGCGGCAATGACGGAACGGCTGCGCATCCTCGAACTGAACAAGTATTACCCGCCGCACGTCGGCGGGGTCGAGCGGGTGGTCTGCGACCTCGCCGAGGGGTTCGCCCGGCGCGGGCACCGCGTGCGCGTGTTGGCCTGCCGGCCCCAGGCGGGGCCGCGGCGGATCCGGCGGCAGAACGGCGTCCTGGTCATCGAGGCGCGCACGCTGTTCAACGCCTTCTCCATGCCGGTGTCGATTGATTTCCTCCGGCTCGTCGCGCGCCACCTGCGCTGGGCGGACGTGCTGCACTGGCACGAACCGTTTCCGCTGGCGACCCTGGGCGCGCTGCTGCCCGGCCGCATCCTGCGCATGGTGACGTGGCATTCCGACATCGTGCGCCAGCGCGTGCTGCGCCCCGCCATGATGCTGATGCAGGCGCTGGCGGTGCGGAAGGCAGACGCGGTGGTGGCGACCTCGCGCCGGCTGGCCGCCCATTCCGCGGTGGTCGGTGGCGTCGGGCGGACGCTGCACGTCATCCCCATCGGCATTGCGCTGGGCGACGCGCCGTCCGGTCCCCTGCCCGGAGAGCAGCGCTGGCTGGACGAGGAACGGCCGCTGCCGCGCTACGCCCTCTTCGTCGGGCGGCTCATCTACTACAAGGGCGTGGACGTGCTGCTGGAGGCGGCGCGGCGGAGCCCGGCCAACCTCGTCATCGTCGGGCGCGGCCCATTGGGCGCGTGGGTGGAGGAGCAGATCCGCGCGCACGGCCTCGCCGACCGGGTGCGGCTTGTCGGCCGCCCGGTGGACGACGGGGAGCTGCGGCTCTTCTACAAGCACTGCGACTATCTGGTGCTGCCGTCGGTCGCCGTCTCCGAGGCGTTCGGCATCGTACAGGTGGAGGCGATGGCGTACGGCAAGCCGGTGATCAACACCGACCTGCCGACCGGCGTGCCGACGGTCAGCCTGCACGGGGTGACAGGGCTGACGGTGCCGCCGTCGGACGCCGGCGCGCTCGCCGACGCCATGACCCGGCTGTGGACCGACCACGACCTGCGCCGGAGGATGGCCGCCGCCGCCGCCGAGCGCGCCCGGGCGGAGTTCCAGCTGGACCGCATGACGGAGCGCTATCTGTCGGTGATGCGCAGCAGCATCGCCCGCGCGCAGACCGACACGCTCCCCTTCAACCACACCGTGGAGGGCGCGGAATGAGCGACGACACCGGAACCCGCCCCGCGACGCCGTGGCCCTTGCGGATCGCCTTGGTCGTCGGCACCCGGCCCGGTGCCCGGTGCGGCGTCGCCGACTACACGGCGCGGCTGGGCGAGGCGATGGCGCAGGCCGGCGCGGACGTCCGCATCGTCGATGGCGACGCATGGTCCCCGGTTGCCGTCGCCGGCCACCTGAGCGGCCCGCTCGCGCCGAATGCGGCGGATCTGGTCCACCTGCAGTACCCGAGCATCGGCTTCGGCGCCAGCCTCATGCCGCACGCGCTGGGTCTGCTCGCGCGCGGCCGGTGCCTGGTGACCCTGCACGAGTACCACCTGACCCGGCGGCTGCGGCGCGCCACCATGGGGGCGTTCACCGCCGGGTTCCGCCACCTCGTCTTCACCAACGAGGCGGAGCGCGCCGCCTACGCCCGCGCGTTTCCGGCAAGCCGGGGACGGTCGTCGGTGATCCCGCTGGGCAGCAACCTTCCCGTCGTCCGCGAGCCGCCGGCCGAGCGGCCCCTGATCGCCTTCTTCGGTCAGATCAAGCCGCGGCGCGGGCTGGAGCCGTTCATCGAGGCCGCCGCCCTCGCCGCCGCCGCGGGCCGCGGCTACCGCTTTGCGGTGATCGGCGCGCCGCTGGCGGGGATGGAGGGGTATCTCGCGGAGCTGCGGCGGCATGCCCAGGGCCTGTCGCTCGACTGGCACCTCGACCTCGACGCCGCGGCCGCGGCGCCGATCCTGGCGCGCAGCTGGTGCGCCTACCTGCCGTTCCCGGACGGCGCGTCCGGCCGGCGCGGCACCCTCGTCGCGGCGTTGAGCAACGGCGTGCCGGTCGTGACGACCCGCGGCCCCGCGACACCGCCGGGGCTGGAGGCGGCCGTGCGCATCGCCGCGACACCCGCCGAGGCGCTCGCCGCCATCGACGGCCTGTTCGCCGACCCGGCGGCCCGTTCGGCCCTGGCGGCGGCGGGCCGGCGCTTCGCGGAGCCGTTCCTGTGGCCGCGCATCGCCGACCGGCACCTGGGACTCTACCGCGCGCTGCTCGACGCCACCCCGGCGGGCGCCTTGCGCGCCGTCCAGACGGTGCGGTGACGCCATGGAGATCACCCCCATCGGCTTCGCCGGCATCGCGCTCGCCCTGTTCGGCTTCCTGCTGCGGCCGCGGCTTCTGTTCTACGCCGGGGTGTTCTTCGTGCCCTTCTCGGCCACGACGGTGGTCAACCTGACGGCTGCCAGCTTCGGGCTGACGCTGTCGATCTTCTTTTTCTTCGCCTTCGCGCTCGCCCAGCTGATGCAGGGGGGAAAGGACCTGCGGGCGGGAATCGCCCCCGCCCAGTTGGTCCCGGTCGCCGCGCTGGTGTGTCTGCTGGCGGCCATCGTCGCCTCGCTGGTGCCGGCGGTGCTGGAGAACCGCCTTGAGCCGGTGAGCGTGCGGATGAGCGTCTACGTCTCCGCCAACGCCGCCATCCTGATGCTGGTCGTGCTGACCGTGGACCGGCCGGAGCGCCTGACGGCGGTGCTGCGGGTGCAGGCCGCCTCGATGCTGTGCGTGGCGCTGTGGGGGCTGTTCCAGTTCGTGTGCAGCCAGACCGGGCTGGAGTATCCGGGCTGGATCTTCAACACCAGCGTCAGCGACGCCTCCCAGTTCTTCGGCGTCGAGACCGACGAGGGGTACGTGCGCATCGGCTCGGCCGCGGTGGAGCCGTCGATCCTCGTGCAGTCGCTGGCGTGGCAGCTGGCGGCGCTCGGCACGCTGCTGGTCACCGGCTCCCGGCGCGCCGGGCGGCTCGCGCCGTGGGCGGCGGCGGCGGCCAGCATCTGCATCGTGCTGTCGACCTCAACGACGGGTTACGTGCTGCTCGGGGTGCTCGCGGCCCTGCTTTTCCTGGAGCGGCCGGGCCGCTTCCTGGTCATGGCGTTGGGCGTCCTGCTGGCCGGCGCGGTGCTGGTGGCGGTCGAGCCGCGCCTGCTGAACGCGATCGTCGAGAACACGGTGGACAAGGGGTCGTCCTGGTCCTTCAGCGACCGGACGGAGACGGTGATCATTGGCGTACAAACGTTTATGGAGCACCCGCTGCTGGGCGCCGGCTGGGCCAGCGTGCGCAGCTATTCCGTCGCCGTCTTCTACCTGGCCAACAGCGGCCTCGTTGGCATGGCGGCCTACGCCGGGCTGGTCCTGACGCTCTTCGCGGCGCTCACCCTCCGCGGCCGGAGCGCGGCCGACGGGGAGGAGGGCCTGGTCTGCCGCGGGCTGCGCAACGCGCTGATCGTCTCGCTGTCCGGGCAGTTGGTGGCCGGGTCGACGCACGTGTTCGGCGATTTCTGGGTGCTGTGCGGCCTGTGCGTCGCCGCCATCGGCATGGTGCAACCGGCGGAGCGGCCGAAGCGGCCGGCGGCCCAGCGCGTGGAGGGCACCGTCTGATGCGCCGCAAGGTGATGACCGCGTTCGGCTGGAGCATGCTCGACGGCGTCGGGCGACAGGTGCTCTCGCTCGTCTTCTTCCTGCTGGCGGCGCGCCTGATCCCGCCGGCGGAAGTCGGGATCTTCCTGTTGTGCATCGTCATCATCGAACTCGCCAAGGTGCTGATCGAGGACACGCTGACCGAACCGCTGGTGCGGCGCCCGCGCCTCACCTCGGTGATCGTGGACACGTATTTCTGGCTGACCGCCGCCGTCTCCGGGGCGGTGCTCCTGGTGCTGGCGTCGTCGTCGTGGCTGCTCACGCTGGTGCCCGACCGGCCACAGCTCCACGAGGTCTTGCGGGTGCTGCCGTGGCTCTGCCTCACCTGCTTCGCCGGCACGCTGGGGGCGGTGCCGCTGGCGCTGCTGCGGCGCTCGTACCGCTTCCGCCGCGTGGCGGTGCGCGGGGTAGCGACGCAGGTGGCCAGCGGGGTGGCGGTGACCGCGTTCGCCCTGGCCGGGTTCGGCGTCTGGAGCCTCGTTGCCGGGCAGGCGGCGGCCACCGCCGTCAGCCTCGCGCTGGCGATGACGGCGGTGCCCTGGCGGCCCCGGCTGCGCTTCTCGCGCGCCTGCCTGGAGGCCGACGCCGCCTACATCCGCAACGTCGCCGGCATGCGGCTGGCGCAGTTCGCCCGCGCCCACCTGGACAAGCTGCTCATCGGTGTCCTGCTTGGGCCGGTGATGCTGGCCTATTTCGGCGTTGCCGTCCGCATCGTCAACGTGTTCGCCCAGAGCCTCCTGGTGAACATCAACCAGGTCAATCTGGTGGTCCTCAGCAAGGCCGCCGGGCGCAACCGCTCGCTCGCCGCGGAGTACGAACGGATCCTCAAGCTATCGCTTCTGCTGCTGGCGCCGCCGCTGGCCGGGATCGCGGGCGTCGGCGACCTGTTCGTCGAGCCGCTGCTGGGCAGCGCCTGGATCCCCAGCGGCGACCTGCTGCTGCCGCTGGCCATCGTCGGCATGGGCACCGTGGTGCTGGAGATCGGCGGCACGGTGCTGCGCGCGGCCGGCGACGCCCGGCGCAGCGCGGCGCTGAGCGTCGGGTCGGCCGCCGCGGATCTCGCCATCATCGCCGCCGCATGTTCCGTGTCGCTGCACGCCGTCGCGGTCGCGCTGGCCGTCAAGGCAACGCTCCAGTCCGTGCTGGTGCTGGCGATCGTTCACCGCGCCCTGTGGAGCCGCCCCGCCGATCTCGCCAGGGCGCTGGCACCGAGCCTCGCGGTGTCGTTGGCGGTCTTCGCGGCGTCCACCAGCGTGCCGAGCGTGGGGTGGACCAGCCTCGCTCTGCATCTGGGGATTCTCACCGTGGCCTGCACCGCCGTTTATGGCGCCGGCCTCGGCGTCTTCCTCGGATCCAGCCTGCCCGGCTTCGGGCGTCCCGTGCAACGCCGTTGACGACGGCCCCGCACCCAGAAGGAGCATCCGGACATGCAGACACGCCGTGGAAAAGTGCTCGTCACCGGCGGCGCCGGCTACATCGGCAGCCACACCGTGCACCGGCTGGTCGAGTGCGGCTACGGCGTGGTCGTGTTCGACAACCTGTTGCAGGGCCACCGGGAGGCGTTGCCGGAGCGCGCCGTCTTCGTGGAGGGCGACCTGCTCGACCGCGCCGCGGTCGCGGCGCTGTTCCAGCTCCACCGGTTCGACGCGGTGCTCCACCTCGCCGGCAACGCCTCGGTCGGGGAGAGCATGGCGCTGCCGTTCCTCTACCTCCAGGACAATGTGGTCGCCGCGCTCAACGTGATCCGCGCGGCGGTCGAGCATGCGGTGCCAAAGTTCGTTTTCTCGTCCACCTGCAACCTGTTCGGCGCGGCCGGCGCGGTGCCGGTCACCGAGGAGGAGCCGGTCCTGCCCGGCAGCCCCTACGGCGAGTCCAAGCACATCATCGAGCGCATGCTGCACTGGGCCGACGCGGTGCACGGCCTGCGCGTCGGCGTCATGCGCTATTTCAACGTGGCCGGGGCGGCGCTGGACGGCAGCATCGGCGAGGCGCACGACCCGGAAACCCACCTCATCCCGCTGGCGATCGACGCGGCGCTCGGCCGGCGGCCCGCGGTCAAGATTTTCGGGACCGACTATCCCACGCCGGACGGCACCTGCGTGCGCGACTACATCCACGTCTGCGACCTTGCCGAGGCGCACATGCGCGTGCTCGGCGCGCTCGACGCCGGGAGCCGCTGCTACAACGTGGGAAGCGGCACCGGCCATTCCGTCCTCCAGATCGTCGACGCGGTGCGCCGCGTCACCGGCCGCGAGGTCCGGACCGACGTGGCACCGCGGCGCGGCGGCGATCCGCCGGTGCTCGTCGCCTCGTGCGAGCGGGTGCGGCGGGACCTGGATTGGGCGCCGCGCCATTCCGACCTCGACACCATCATCGCCACCGCGTGGGCATGGCGCCGCCGCCATCCGCAGGGCTACGGCCATCCCTGCGCCCGGGATGTCCGGCCGGCGGAGACGGTGCGGCTCCTCCCGCTGGAAGCGGCGCGCGGGCTCTCCGGCTGACCGCGCGGCGCCGTCGGCGAAAGGGGGCCATCCTTCTTGGCTCCCCCTTGCTCCTTCTGGCTGCATGAACGCCCGTTGATTTCCACTCTACACTTGAACACCGGCGGTGCAGCAGTCGAGCCCGCCATGCTCGCGCAAGGGGGTGTTCATGGGCGTCGAGGAGCAGCCTGACGATCTGGTCTCGGTCGTGGTGCCAGCGTACAACGCGGAACGGTACCTCGCCGCCACTCTGGCATCGGCCCTGGCGCAGATGCACAACAACCTCGAGGTGATCGTCGTCGACGACGGCTCGACCGACGGCACGGTCGCCGTCGTTGAGGCGTTCATGGCCGCCGACCGCCGCGTGCGCCTGATCCGGCAGGGCAACGGCGGCGTCGCCGCTGCGCGCAACCGGGCCATCGCGGAATCCCGCGGGGCGTACATCGCCCCGCTTGATGCCGACGACCTGTGGCACCCGGAGAAGCTGGCGGCGCAGCTGGAGGTCATGCGCCGCTCCCCGAGCGTCGGCTGCGTCACCACCTGGTGTTGCAGCGTTGACGTCCAGGGCGACATCCTGTGGGAACCGAGGGACGGCGTGCGCTGGCACGGCAACGTGCTGCCGGCCCTGATCCTGGAGCATTTCGCGGGTTGTGCCAGTTCGCCGCTGATCCGCCGCCGCTGCATGATCGAGGCGCAGGGCTACGACCAGACCCTGCGCGAGCGCGGCGCCCAGGGGTGCGAGGACTACAAGCTGCTGCTGACCATCGCCGAGCGGCACGACTTCGCCGTCGTCCCGCGGGCGCTGACCGGCTACCGGCAGGTGCCGGACAGCATGTCGCAGAACCTCTGGGGGATGCTGCGGTCGCACGAGCTTGTCATGGACGATGTGCGCCGGCGCCACCCCGACCTGCCGGACAAGCTGTTCCGCTGGTCGCGCAGCGCCATCTGCGCCTGGCTGGCGACGCGGGCCGTGCTGGCGAAGTCCCCGGTGTTGTCGCTGCAGCTTCTGGCGCAGTCGGTGCGCAGCGACTGGCTGTACGTCGCTTACCTGTCGGTGCGTTTCTCCGTAAAATGGACGGAGCGCACGGTCCACCTGCTGCGGACCCCGCGGCCGGTGCGGCGGCGCCCCTATCCGGAGGCGCTCGACGAGCGTCAGCCGGTGCGCCGGGACGGCTGGATGAACCGCATCTTCCAGCGCCGCCGACGCGAGTTCTGCCTGCAACTCGCCCATCACGTGCCGCGCCGCCTGGACCGCGGCCCGTCCTGAGCCGGCGCCGCGGGCAAGCCGGTCCGGCGATGAAGCCCGGCAGCATCAGCCGCCTGAACCGCAGGAGAACCGACCGCCGCACCAATTCGACGGCTTGCGCGATGTGGTTTTCGTGATTGTGGCAGGGTGCAGCGCTGGAGCAGGTGGGCGCGTTTGTTCAACGGCACTGTTCCGAATGGAATGGCCCGGTTCGATGCTTGTCGGGATGGTGCCGGTTTGGACGAGGCGGGGCCGTCACTGCGACAGTCTCGGCAGGGTAAGGCCGTGGTCCAGCGCGTGCGTCATCGCCGCCGCGTCCTTCCCTTGGCCGAACTGCGCCTCGTGGAGCGCGGCGAACAGGCCGCGCGAGCCGATCAGCTCGGCCGGCGTCCCCTGCTCGGCCACGCGCCCCTGGTTCAGCACGACGACGTGGCTGGCGCGCCGGACGGTGGCCAGCCGATGCGCGACGACGATCACCGTCCGCTCGCGGCCGAACGTCGCCAGCGCGTCCTCGACGAGGGATTCCGACAGGCTGTCCAGGGCGTTGGTCGCCTCGTCCAGGATCAGGATCTCCGGGTTGCGGAGGATCGCGCGCGCCAGCGCCAGCCGCTGGCGCTGGCCGCCGGACAGCCCGCCGCCCTCGGCCAGCCGGGTCGCGTAGCCGTCGGGAAGCGCCCGGATGAACCCGTCGGCGTGCGCCACCCGCGCCGCTTCGACGACCTCCTCCGCACCGGCGCCGGGGCGGCCGTAGGCGATGTTGTCGTGGACGCTGGCGTCGAAGAGGAAGACGTCCTGCGATACCAGGCCGATCCGCCCGCGCCAGTCGCGCAGGTCGAGGTCCGGCAGCGGAATCCCGTCGGCCAGCACGGCGCCGGCGGTCGGATCGAACGACCGCGTGATCAGCGCGACCACCGTGGACTTGCCGGCACCCGAAGGCCCGACCAGTGCCGTGGTGCGGCCGCGCGGGATGTCGAAGGAGACGCCGTCGAGCGCCGGCGGCGTTCCGTCGCCGTACCGGAAAGCGACCTTGTCGAAGCGGATCGCCCCCGCCGGCACGGGCGCCACGCGGTCCCCGGAGCGAAGGTAGTGCTTGTCCGAGGGGTCGAGGAAGCGCGCCACCGTGGAGACCGCGCCGGCCATCAGGCGCAGCGAGATCCAGTGCGACACGACCTGCCGGATCTGCGGCTGCATCCGGAACAGCACCAGCAGGAACGCCGCCAGCGTCGGAAGGCGGGCGGGATCGTGCAGCCCCATCGCCGCGAAGATCACCAGGATCAGCAGGGCCGCGGAGGCCTCGAACAGCGGCCCGCTGGCGGCGCTGAGCACCTCCATGCCGATGAAGACGCGCCGCACCGAATCCGAGCGGGCGCGGAAGCGGTCCACCTCGTCCGCCTCCCGGCCGAAGGCGCGGATGACGCCGAGCGCGCCGTAGCCCTCCCACAACGCGGCGTCCAGGTCCCGGTTGGCGGCCACCGCGCGCTCGCCGAGGTGCTGGGCCTTGCGGGCGAGGGCATGGAACGCCACCGCCATGACGGCGAGGGCCACCGCGACGACCGCCGTCAGCGTCCAGGAAATGAGCAGCAGCAGCATGGCGAACACGGCAACCGTGCAGACGCTGCCGACAAGCCCGGCGAACAGGACGAGGGCGTCGACGGTCTTCCACACCTCGCCCGACAGGGTGTCGAACACCTCGCCGTTGCGCCGCGTGCGCAGCCACGCAGGGCTGACCGCGGTCATCTGCCGGAAACCGTCGACTCGCAGCCGGTGGCCGATGCGCCCGGCCAGGACGGCGATCAGCGCGGCGTTGGCGTAGGCGAGCGCGCACTTCAGCAGGATCGACCCGAAGATGGCGCCGGTCAAAGCCGGCAGCCGGTGCTCCGGCGGGATCGCAGAGACCATGCCGGCCAGGACGCCACCCAAGCCCTGGGCGGTGCCGCCGGGATCGGGTGCGCCCTGGAGGAGAGGCCCCTGCAAAAGCGGGATGAACAGGCTGATCCCGAAGCCCTCGAGGACGGACGCGGCGACGCTCAGGACCGTGATGACCGGCAAGGCCCAGGCATAGCCGCGCACGAGGCGGAGGGCAGGGCGGCGGGTGGGCGTCATCCGACGCGGTTCGGGACAGTCCAACGGTCACGCCTCATGCCAACGGTCACGCCCCATGGGCCGGACACTCCGGGCGCATCTCCGCGAACTTTAGAAGAAAACCGCGAGGCGCCGCACCGGCCCCGACGGCGTACCCCGCGTGGCCGGTTGTGCCGGTCCGGCGTTTGTGTCTGCCTAATGACCGTCGGGGATCCCGGGCCCGCACGGCCTGCCGCTCCTGCCGCATCACCGAAGACGTCGAAGGATGAAGGCCGGGCATGAAGGCAGTCTGCTTCAGCAATCTCTATTATCCGCACGAGGTCGGCGGCGCCGAGATGTCCATGCGGCTGCTGTGCGCGGCGCTGGCGGCGCGGGGGCATTCGGTGACGGTCCTCAGCGTCGCGCCGGACGGCGTGCCGGGGCGGCGGACGGTGGACGGCGTCGAGGTGCGGACGGTCCAGCCCGGACCGACGCCCTGGCCCTTCGTCGCGCGCGGACGGTCCACCGTCGAGAAGGCCCTGTTCCACCTCGTGGACGCCTTCAACCCGGTGATCGAGGCGCGGCTGGAGCGCGCGTTCGCCGACCTCGACCCGGATGTCGTGCTGTGCGGCAACCTGCTGGGCATGTCGTCCGCGCCGTGGCGGATCGCCCACCGGCGCGGCGTGCCGGTGCTGCACTACCTGCACGACTACCAACTGCTCTGCCCGAAAGGGATGATCGGCCGCAACGGCCCGTGCGAGCGCCGGTGCGGCCCGTGCCGCGCCGCCTGCGCGACCAAGAAGAGCGCGTCGCGCATTCCCGACACGGTGCTGGCCAACAGCGACTACGTGCTGAAGCGCCACCTGGACGAGGGCTATTTCGGCCGGGCGCGCATCAGCGCCATCCTGCCGCCGTCCTACGACGGGCCGATGCGCGCGCAGCCGCGCACGCCGGCGGCCGGCGGGCCGCTGGTGCTCGGCTATCTCGGGCGGATCAATCCGGAGAAGGGGCTGGCCCGGCTGCTGGAAACCCTCCAGCGCGGCGACGCGCCGGACTGGCGCCTGAAGGTCGCGGGAACCTTCAAGTCGGAGGCTTACCGCCGCGAACTCGCCCCGCTGCTGGCCGATCCGCGCGTGGAGTATCTCGGCCACGTCGTGCCGGATGCGCTGCTGGGGGCCATCGACGTCGCGGTGCTGCCGTCCCTGTGGCCGGAGCCGTTCGGCCGGACGATCTGCGAGGCCTACGCCTTCGGCGTGCCGGTCATCGGTTCGTGCCGCGGCGGCATCCCCGAGAACATCGCGCATGGCGTGACCGGATTCATCTACGACCCCGACCGGCCGGAGACGCTGACGGCGGCGCTCCGGCAGGCGGCGGCCGGCCCGGAGGTCTACGCGGCGCTGTCGCGCGCCTGCCTGGAGCGCGCCCGAAGCTACCGGACCGACCTTCTCGCCGACCGGTTCGAGGCGCTGCTCCACCGCACGATCGCCGAAGGCCGGCCCGATTCGGCCGAGGCGCCGGCGCCGCAGGAGCCCGACGCCCGCCCGCGGGCCCGCTCCCTCTAGCACCGGCCGCGCGGTCGCCATGCGCTTCCCGTCCGCGCTCCGGTTCCTGGCGGCGGGCCTCGTCGCCGCGCTGCTTCCCGGTCCGGCATCGGCGGGGACCAGCGTGGGTCCCCGCCGGTCTCTGCTGGTCGACGGGCAGCCCTTCCACCCCGTATGCCTCTATCACGCGCGCTGGGCGGAGGCCGCCGCTCTGGGCTTCAACTGCGTGATTCCCGGCACCGTGCCCGACCCGGAGGAGGTCGCCGCAGGACTGGCCGGAGGGGTCCGTCACATCGCCGAATACAGTGACTTCGTGCGCCGCGGCGATCTCGCGGCGCTGCGGGCGGCGGCGGAGCGGCTGCGCGACGCCCCGATTCTGGCCAGCTATGTCGTCGACGAGCCCCATTACGCCCGGCTGGCGCCCGCCGCGGTCGCCGCCGCCGCCCGGGTGCTGAAGGAGGCGGCGCCGAACCACCCGACGCTCGTCGTGGACGAACGGGACGCCGTCACCGCCTACGCGCGGACCGCCGACGTGATCGGGCTGGACCATTACCCGGTCCGCTGGACCGGATACCGCTACGGCTTCCCGGGCCGGACCACGGACAGTCTGGAGTCGGTCGGCCGCTACGTGGACAAGGCGGTGCGGGCGGCCGGAGCGGAGCGGCCCGTGTGGTTCGCGCTCCAGGCCCACCGCATCCCGTCCGACGCCGCCTACCCCGATTCCGCCCGCTGGCCGACGCCCGAGGAGGTGCGGGCCATGGCCTACCTCGCGCTCAACCACGGGGCCACGGGCATCCTCGTCTACGCCTATGCCGACGACCACCAGGGCATCAAGGGGTTCAAGTTCAACCCGGCGCTGGCGGCGGCGGTCGGCGCGCTGGCGTCCGAACTCCGCGCCGTCCTGCCCGCCTACACGCACGGCGAGGTCACCCCCCTGCCGGCCGAAGGTCCGGTCGACGCGGTGCGGATCGCGTACGCCGGAACGCTGCGGGTGGTCGTCGTCAACCAGAGCGGGCGGCCGGCGCCGGTGGGGCTTCCCGGCCTCGGCCGCCGCGTGCTCGCCCCGCTGGAGGTCGTCATCGCGCCGTAAGCGCCGGCACATCTATCCCGAAGGGAAGGGCAATCCCTTCTTGCGCGGTCGCCGGGCGCGCCGGGGCTGCTGGATAATCACCGGGCAGGACTCCATCGAGATCGGCAGAGTGTGGAGGGATCATGGTTCATTCCAAGGCGTCGCCGGACATTTCCGTGATCATCCCCGCGCACGACGCAGCGCCGACCATCGCGGCGACGCTCGCCAGCGTGCAGGCGCAGGACAAAGGCGACTGGGAGGCGGTGGTCGTGGACGACGGGTCGCGCGACGCCACCGCCGACGTGGTGGAGCGGCTGGCGGCGGCCGATCCGCGCATCCGGCTGTTGCGGCAGGCCAACGGCGGCGTGTCGGCGGCGCGCAACGCCGGGGTGGCGGCGGCGCGGGGCGGCTGGGTGCTGTTCCTTGACGCCGACGACGGCGTCTCTCCGGACCATATCCGCCGCCTGTCCCGCGCCAGGGACGCGGGGGCGCGGGCCGACTTCGTCCATTCCGGCTGGACGCGCCACCTTGCCGGGGGGCACACGGCGCCGGTCGTCGGGCCGCGGCAGTCGGACCTGTTCCCGGTGATCGCCTGCAGCAGCCCGTTTCCCATCCACGCGTGCCTCGTCCGCAAGGCGCTGGTGTCGGAGGTCGGCGGCTTCGACACGGGGCTCGTGGCTTGCGAGGACTGGGACCTCTGGCAGAGGATCGCGCGCGCGGGGGCCCGCTTCCGCCGCGTCCGCGCGGTGACCGCCGTCTACCACCACCGCCCCGGATCGGCCTCCACCCGCACGGAACGCTTCCTGACCGACGGGCTGGAGGTCATCCGGCGCATCCACCGCCCCGACCCCCGCGTGCCGCGCCCGCACCCCGACCACGCGCGCGGCGCCCCGTCCTCCCAGGAGGCGGCGACGGTCTACGCCTTCACCAGCTGGTTGGCGGGATACGCCATCGGGCAGGGCGGCGACGCGCCGTCGCTGCTGGCGCATCTGCGCGGCATCGAGGAGCCCGCGCTGTCGCCGGACAGGGTCGCCTGGAGCCTCCGCGACGCGCTGCCGGTCGGCCGCGGCGCGGTGATCGAGGATTGGGAAGCGTTCTGGCCCTCGGTGGAGCCCACGGTCCTGGACTTTCTGGAGGCGCTGGAAGCGGCGTCCGGTGCGCCGGCGCTGGCGGCGCGCGTGCGGCGCCGGCTGGAGGACCGCATTCTCGACGGCGTCCCCGCGGCGCGGCCGGCCCGCATCGGCCGCACCCGGCAGGTTCCGCTTGACCCGGCTCTGCCCGTCGCCGACATCGCCGTGCCAGCCGGCGTCGAGCGCCTGCGCATCGCCGTCCTCAGGGACGGCGAGCGGGTCGGCAGCATCCCCGTGCCGGCCGACGCCCCCGCCGTGCCGGCCCATGCCGTGAAGCAGGCGTACGAGTGGGAGTTCGCCGAGGTCGTGAAGGGCCACCTGCGCGCCCGGGGCTGGCGCAACCGGTCGCGCGCCGTCTCCTGGCTGCTGCACCCGCGCCGCCTGCGGCAGTTCGGCCGCTGCCTGCGGGACGAGTGGCGCGAGCGCGGCGCCTCGCTGCCGACCGTGTACCGGGCCCTCGTCCAGGCGCTGGCGGGCACCGGGAAGGCGGAGGCCGGTCGTCTGCGGGTGGGGCCGGAGCCGGTGCCGGCCAACGGTGCTGCCGTCTGGGAAGCCATCTTCGCCAAGCCGGATCCCTGGGGGTACGGGAACGCCTACGAGCAGGACAAATACGCGCAGACCCTCGACCTGCTGCCCCGGGAGCCCATCGCCAACGCGCTCGAACTGGCCTGCGCGGAGGGACACTTCACCGTCCGTCTGGCGGAGCGGGTCGAGCGGCTGACCGCGGCCGACATCGCGGAGACGGCGCTGGACCGTGCCCGAGCGCGCTGCGCCGGCCTGGGCAACGTCGCGTTCCGGCGCGTCGACCTCGTGAGCGACTCGCTGCCGGGCTCCTGCGACCTGATCGTCTGCAGTGAGGTGCTGTACTACCTGAAGAACCGGGCGGCGCTGCGCCGCGTCGCGCGCAAGCTGGCCGGCGCGCTGGCGCCGGGCGGCCGGCTGATCATGGCGCACGCCCTGCTCACCGTGGACGAGCCGGGCCGGACCGGCTTCTCCTGGCCGCACTCCTTCGGCGCCAAGACGATCGGCGAGGTCTTCGCGGCGCAGAACGGGCTTGACCTGGAGCGCGAGGTCCGGACCACCCTTTACCGGATCCACTGTTTCCGGCGGCGCC
>JAEZHQ010000423.1 GCA_023416455.1 Pseudomonadota bacterium
GCCGGCGACGTCGATGACGTCCTTGACGGCGACCGGGATGCCGTGCAGCGCGCTGCGCAGGACGCCGGCCTCGGCCTCGCGGTCCAGCCGGTCCGCCTCGGCCAGGGCACCCGCCGCGTCCAGCGAAACCCAGGCCCGGACCTCCGGCTCGACCGCCGCGATCCGCTCCAGGCAGCGCTCGACCAGGGCGCGCGCCGTCAGCCGCCGGCGGGCGATGGCCTCGCCGAGCGCGCGCACCCGGCCGGCGTCCCCGACCGTGTGCGCCACCCGGCCCTCTTGTCCGTTTGCGTCGTCCACTGATATCTCCCCTCCGGCTGTCGCGGGGCCGTCCGTCCGGCACAGCCATGGAACCCGCAGAGCCGCGTCAGCGGTGCTCCGCGGCGCCCTGTTCGCGCACGATCTCGATGCGGTAGCTGAAGCGGTCGGCGGGGTGCGTGTTGACGGCGACCTCGACCGTCGTCTGCCGGGCGTCCTTGAAGGTCCGGATCAGCTGGAGCGCCGCCCCGCCCGGCTCGGCGCCGAGCTTCGCGGCGATGAGCGGAGAGAGGACGACGCTGCGGATCTCCACGCTGATGGTCTTGATCAGCCGACCGTGCCGCTGCTCGATGAGCGAGAACAGCGGCACCGGCGACTGCGGAACGGCGTCGCCGATGTCCGCGAAGTCGGGGTGGATGTAGGCTTCGCACCAGGACACCGGCACGCGGGATCCCACCGGGTAGCGCAGGCCGCTGACCAGCAGCCAGGGCTGCTGGCCGGTGTCCCGCGCGGCAGGC
The DNA here is from genome assembly GCA_023416455.1 of Pseudomonadota bacterium. Lineage (GTDB taxonomy): Bacteria > Pseudomonadota > Alphaproteobacteria > Azospirillales > Azospirillaceae > Azospirillum. The sequence continues at coordinate 774 of JAEZHQ010000423.1, forward strand.
ACCGTGTCCGTCGGCGGCACGCAGCGCGTCACCGAGGTGACCTGCAAGGGATAGTCGAGCCCGTAGCGCGTCCAGTCGCGGAGGATCTGGTCGCTCTCGATCCGTCCCTTGGCCGGGAAGCGCGACAGGATCCGGGTGCCGATGCGCTGGCGGCGCAGGACGAAGCCCTCCTCCTCCAGCATCGCCAGCGTCTGCCGGATGGTCCCGCGGCTGACGTTGAACTGTGCGCTCAGCTCCTCCTCGGAGCCCAGCAGCTCTCCCACGCCCAGTCTCCCCGACGAAATCCCATCCAGGATCTTGTGCGCTATGTCCTGATAACGTGGCGTTTTCACGCAGAGCCCCTATCTACCGCGGTTGATGTGGACGGACACCCACGGTCGGCCGGCACCCCCGGTCGACAGCGCACCGACTTGCGCAATTGCCTTGCACGATTGGCCTGCACGATTGGCTTGCAGCACGGACTTGCACCACTGAAACCGGCATCCGTTCCCGTCCTCGCATGGGCAGACCGGCCCAGTGTTCCGCAATGCTTTGATATCGCACAGAAGATGACCAAGGAATGATAAGGGTCAATCCCGGGCCTTGTCGAGGCGGAGATAGCGTTCCTCCAGGGCGGCCATCCGCGACCGGCCGGCGATCTCTTCCCGCTCGGCAAAGGACACCATGAAGTCCGGATCATCGGCGGCCGAGGCGTCCTCGCGCTGGAGGAGGTCCAGAGCCCGCCGCATGCCGAACAGCGCCGCCCGCTGGAGGTGCGACGGGAAGATCACGATGGCATAGCCCATCCGCCGCAACTCCGCGGTGCCGAGGGCGGGCGTGCGCCCGCCGCTGTGCATGTTGATGAGCAGCGGCCCGTCGAGCGTCGCCGCGATGGCCTCGACCTCCGCGGGCGATTCCGGCGCCTCGACGAACAGGACGTCCGCCCCGGCCTTGCGGTAGGCCCACGCCCGCTCCAGCGCCCCCTCCAGCCCCTCCACCGAGCGGGCGTCGGTGCGGGCGATGATCACGAAGTCCGGATCGCGCCGGGCGGCGCAGGCGGCCTCGATCTTGAGCGCCATCTCCTCCGCCGGGACCAGCCGCTTGCCGTCGTCGTGGCCGCAGCGCTTGGGCGTCACCTGGTCCTCCAGGTGGACGGCCGCCACCCCGGCTGCCTCGAACTCGCGGACGGTGCGCATGACGTTGATGGCGTTGCCGAAGCCGGAATCGGCGTCGGCGATGACCGGCAGCACGGTCGCCTCGGCCACCGCGCGGGCCTGGGCCACGGCCTCGGTCAGGCTGACCAGCCCGACGTCGGGAAAGCCGATCTGGCGCGACAGGCCGCCGCCGGTCAGGTGCACCGCCTCGAAGCCGGCGCGCTCGACCAGCCGGGCCGACAGGGCGTCGGACACGCCGGGCGCCCGGACCAGCCGCTTCTCCGCCAGCAGGGCGCGCAGGCGCCGGGCCGGCGAGACCGCCTCGGGGCCTCCGGTCAGCATGGCCCGGCCTCCTTCGCCGCGGCCTCGCGCAGCCGCCGCCGGAAGTTGGTCTCCCACCCGCCGGCGCGGACGATGGCCAGCAGCGCCTCGGGAAGCGGCGGGAAGCGCCGTTCGATCCCGCGCGTGAGGTTGGCGACGCGGCCGCTTTCGAAATCGATCTCCAGCTCGTCGCCGGTCACGACGTCGCCGGTGATCCCGGGGCACAGCGGCAGGATGGGCAGGCCGGCGTTGACGGCGTTGCGCAGGCTGCCGCGCGGGATGGATTCGACCACCGCCCCGAGCCCCAGGCCGCGCAGCCCGAGCAGCCCCTGGATGTGCGGGTTGCCCTGGGCGAAGCGCCGGCCCGCCACGACGATGTCGCCGGGCCTCGCCTTCTTCGGGAATTCGGGGTCGACGCCGGTCATCGCGTGCTCGCGCAGGACCTCCAGCCGTGTCTCGCGCGACAGCGCGAAATGGAACGGCATCATGTCTCCGTCGACGCTCAGGTTGTCGCCAAAGCACCAGGCCCGGCCGCGGTACAGCAGGGAGCGGGCGGCGCCGCTGTCGTCATGCATGCTGGTCTATTCTCCACGCAGGAGGTCGCGGGGATCGACGATCTTCCCGGCCACGGCCGCCGCCGCCACGGACAGCGGCGAGGCCAGATAGATGGAGGCATCGGCGGGGCCGAGCCGTCCCTGGTCGTTGCGCGTCCCGGTGTTGATCGAGGTCTCGCCGGGGGCCAGCGGCGCGATGCGGCCGCCGGCGCACGGCCCGCAGCCCGGGGCGGTGACGATGGCCCCGGCCCGGGCGAAGATCTCCAGAAGCCCCTCGCGGGCCGCCTGGGCCATGATCTCGTGGGAGCCGGGGGTGACGAACATCCGCACCCCGGCGTTCACCGTCCGCGCCTTCAGCACCTGCGCCGCCATGCGCAGGTCGGACAGGCTGCCGGAGGCGCAGGAGCCGACGAAGGCGTGCTGCACCGGCACGCCGGCCACCTCGGTGATGGGGACCACCTTGTCGGGCAGCGGCGGCAGGGCGACCTGGGGGACGACCTGGTCGAGGTCGTACTCCGCGACCAGCCGGTAGGCGGCCTGCGGGCCGGCGCGGACCGCCCCCGACAGGTCGATGCCGCGCTCGCGGCAGTAATCCTCGGTCACCCGGTCGACATCGACGACCGCCGACTTGGCGCCGATCTCGATCGGCGTGTTGCACAGGGTGAAGCGGGCGTCGAAGGGCAGGTCGAGCAGCCCCGGCCCGCCGAACTCCACCACCGTGTAGTCGACCACGTCGGGGTCGAGGTCGGCGATCAGGCGCTGGGCGAAGTCGCGGACGCTGACGCCGGGCCGCAGCCGGCCCCGCAGCTCCACCCGGACCGACTCCGGCACCTGGATCCACACCGATCCCAGGGCCAGAACGTCGACGATCTCGGTCAGCAGCGGGATGCCGAGCGCGCCGATGGCGCCGTAGTTCGGCACGTGGGTGTCGTAGGCGGCCACGAACATGCCGGGATGGACGAGGCCCATCTCGACCGGGAAGATGTGCCCGTGCCCGCCCCGCCCGACGTCGAAGAAGCGGCCGACGCCCAGGCGCCGGACGGCCTCGCGGACGGCGGCCTGGCGCTTGGCCGCCTCCGGGGACACGGCCAGCGGTTCGTGGTCGGTCACGAACAGCACCTTCTCGGGCGCGTGGAGCCGCTCGACCCCGAAACGTTGCAGGATCTGCACGGCGTTGGCCGCGTACCAGTCCTGCACGACGACGAGGTCGGCTTCCGGGAAGAGGATGTCCCCGGCCCGCACGCGGCGCCCGACGGCGCGCGACAGAATGGCTTCGGCAATGGTCTGATCGTTGGACATTCCCTGCTCGTTTCTCCTGCCCCGGCGCGGCCGGAGACGGGCCGCGCCCGCCGGATGGTTCGTTCGCTCGTTCGCCCGGGGCGGATGGCCCGCCCTAGATCTGGTCGGCCGCCACCACCGTGCCGTCCTTCGTCATGGGGACGCCGTCCACCGAGACCGAGCAGTTCCGCATCGGGATGTCGAGGTGGCACAGCGTGTCGCGGCGCCCGCCGGCGTCGGTGTTCGGCCCCGTGGAGAAGAGGAAATTGCCGGCAAAGGCGCGCCCGTCGTTGCCGTTGGTCTGAACCTTGTCGAGCAGCCCCAGCGCGGTCCAGCGCGCCCGCGGGTTGAGCCCCCATCCGAGATGCGACACCGCGTAGGCTTCCTCGTCCTCGTGGTCGCGCATGTAGGTGCGCAGGAAGTCGGCGTCGAACCCGCCCTCGATGGCGCGGATGTAGCCCCCCTCGATGGTCAGGCGGATCGGGGTGCGGACGTAGCTCTTGAAGGGGAAGATGATGTCGCCGGCGTCGAGCACGACGACCCCGCGGGCCGAGCGCTCGTTCGGCCAGGTCGCGATGAAGCCGGAGGGCCAGTGGTCCCAGTGGCCCGGCTCGTCGGTGTAGCCCCATTCCGACAGGATCGGGTACTCGCCGATCTCCACATGCAGGTCGGTTCCCGCCGCGGAGGTGACGTGCATCGTCCGCCCCGCCTTCAGGACCCGTTCGGCCGCCCTGACGCGGCGCTTGTCGTCCTCGGTCGGCAGCAGCCGGACCAGGGCCTCGGGCGGCTCCACGACGTAGAGCATGCGCACCCCGGCCTTGAGGATGTCCTCCTGCTCGTAGGTGCGCAGAACGTGAAGCCCGACGAAGTCGATCACCAGGTCGGCGCGGGTCAGCGCCTCCATGGCGACCCGGTTCTCCCGCAGCGGCCGGCCGTTGGCCACGGGCTCCAGCTTCATGGCGCAGCAGCCGAGATCGGTGATCGCGTGCTCCGCCGCATCGACGTTGCGCTGATGGATGTTCGGGCGCGTCAGCAGAATGACGGTCTCCTCCGGGCGCAGCTTGCTCAGCCCGAGCACCGTCCTCCACGCAGCGACCAGCGCTGACTGGCTCACCATCGAAAACTCCAATCCCCGGTGGAACGCCGCCGGGCCGGTGCCCGGCGGCCATGCGCTCGGCGCGGCCCACTCAGGCCGGGTCGAACATCTTGCGCAGGTAGTCGTTGAGCACGTGGTGGATGCCCTTCTCCAGCGTGCTCAGCCGGCCGGGAACGTAGTTGCTCGACCGCATGGCCTGCTGCATGGAGACCAGCATGCCCGCGTCCTCGTCCAGCACCAGCCGGATGTACTTGTCGTAGACGTCGGCCCGCTCGGCGAAATCGGAATACTCGTCGACGAACTCCTTGGGGAAGAGGTTGTAGACGATGGTCCGGGTCGAGGTCGCCGAGGTCGGCCACATCACCAGCGGGTGGACGTTGTCGCTGCGCGCGATCACCTGCATGTTGGGCGCCAGATGGGCCGAGATCGCGAAGTTGTCGGGGCGGTCGGCGATCGCCGGCATGCGGCGGAACAGCGTCTTGCCGTCCGGGGTCATCGGCGCGGCCTCGTAGACGGTGCAGGTGCCGCCGTTCTTGCGCAGATGGAAGGGATACTTCTCGGGGCTGCCGCGGTGCTTGCCGAAGGAATTGGCGTGCAGGGTCCGCGCGTGGTAGACGTCCATCAGGTTCTCGACCACGAACTTCCAGTTCGCTTCGACGTCGACCACGATCTTGCTGCCGATCCGGCAGTCCTCCATGCGCAGGAAATCGAGGTCCGCGGTGAATTCGGACGCCGCCTCGGCAAACGGCGGGGCGTCGGCCGACAGGTTGACGAACAGCCAACCGCCCCACTCGCCGAGGCCCAGCGTCTTGAGGCGGCAGCCCGCCGCGTCGAACTCCCGGCTCTCGCGCATGAAGGAGGCGCCGACCAGGCGGCCGTCGAGGTCGTAGGTCCAGGCGTGGTAGGGGCAGGAGAAGAACTTCGCGCTTCCGGACCCGCTCACGATCTCGACGCCCCGGTGCAGGCACAGGTTGGCGAAGGCGTTGACCTGCCCGTCACGATTGCGGGTCAGCAGGATCGGCTCGCCGACGACACGGACCGTCATGTAGTCGCCCGGATTGGCGATTTCCTCGGCGCGCCCGACGCACAGCCACTCCTTGCCGAAGATCCGCTCCTTCTCCTGACGGAGCACGTCCTCGGAGTGATAAATGGTGCCGGGAACGTGCGACGCCTCCTCCAGGGGACGGCGGATCGGATCGAAAGCGGCCTGCTGCGAATTGATGTGAGGGCTGTCCAACATACTCCACCCTTATGGCTGCGGGGAGACCGACGAGCCCAGGGTCGCAGCAGCCCGATCTATTGTCCATACTTTTTTCCGCCGCCTCCGAAAAAAGTATACACATTTTAAATTTGGTGTGCCTATGATCCGTTCGTGGTGGAGGCCGGCCCGCATGATCGGCGCCATCAATCATCCCGCCCCTGACGGAAAAAAGGAAGCAACATGAGCGTGAAGTCCTGGCTCGCTGGTGCTTTGGTCGCGTCGTTCTCCGCCATTGGAGCCGCCGAGGCGGCCGAGGTGATCCGCATCGGGCTGCCGGCCAAGGCCTACTGGCCCACGGTGACCACCCGCGCCTCGGAAGAGATGAAGCTCTTCGCGAAGGAGGGCGTCACCGCCGAGGTGACGGCCTACCGCAGCGGCGCCGAGGCGTTCGAGGCGCTGGTCGCCGGCGCCGCCGACCTGATCATCGCGCCGCCGTCGCTGACCGCCGTCGGCATCGGCAAGGGCATCCAGACCAAGGTGGTGGCCGGCGGCGCCACCGGGACCTTCGGCTGGTACCTGGGCGTCGCCGATTCCTCGCCGATCAAGTCGGTCGCCGAACTCAAGGACAAGAAGATCGGCATCACCTCGGCCGGCTCGGTCACCGACCAGCTCGCCCGCTGGGCGTCGCGCAACGCCGGAATCGAGATGACCCGGGTTCCGCTGGGCGGCGGCATCGTGCCCAACCTCATCTCCGGCAACATCGACGCTGCGATCCTCTATTCGCCGATGAGCTATCAGGTGATCGCCGACAAGCAGGCCCGCCCGCTGGTCGACTTCGCCGCCGCCATGCCGCCGAGCATGGCCGACGCCTGGATCACCACCGACAAGCTGATCGCCGAGAAGCCGCAGCTCATCCAGAAGGCGCTGAACGCCGTCTTCGGCGGCGTGCAGTATGTGCAGGGCAACCGCGACTACGCCGTCCGGCTCATCAAGGAAATCCACAACATCAACGACGCCAACGCCGCGACGCACTTCGACCAGGCCGTCATGAAGCTGCTGCCGCAGGGCGAGATCAAGCCGGAATGGCTCGACTCCTGGTACGACCTGGCGCGCCTGGGCGGCCAGACCGACCTCGCGGCGACGCCGGCGACCTTCACCACCCAGTTCACGGTCACCCCCACCAAGCCTTGAGCGCCGGGGAACCCCTACGCAGGAGCGCCGCATGGGACGTCAAGGTGTAAGGCTGGCCCAGCTCGGCATCGTGCTCGGCTGCGCCGCGGCGTGGGAACTGACCGCCCGTTTCGGGGTGGCCAATTCGATGCTGCTTCCACCGCTCAGCGCGGTCGTCGCGGTTCTGGGCGACATGCTGGGCGATTCCGCGGTGCACCGGGATCTGGCCGCCACGCTGTTCGTTGCCGCCGTGGCCTTCGCCATCTCCGTGCCGCTCGGCGCCCTGATCGGTCTTCTCGTCGCCGAGAACAAATACTGGGAGGAGACGCTCAAGCCTCTCCTCTTCTTTCCGCTCAGCATTCCGAAGTCGGTCTTCCTTCCCCTGTTCATCCTGGCCTTCGGCATCGGCATGGGCCAGAAGATCGTCTTCGGCGTGTTCTCGACAATCTTCATCGTGATCATGAGCACGATGACCGCCATCCATTCGGTGAGCCCGGACCATGTGCGGGTGGCGCGTGCCTACGGCGCGCGGCCCGTCCAGATCATCGCACGGGTCTACATCCCAAGCATGCTCCCCGTGCTCCTGGAAGGTCTGCGGCTCGCCCTGATCTTCAACTTCACCGGCGTCATCCTCGCCGAGATGTACGCCGCACGGGCCGGTATGGGCCACCTGATCGCGACCTCCGGAGAGAACTACGCCATGCCGGAGATGCTGGCCGGCGTGCTCCTGGTCGGCGCGATCGCCATCGGCTTCAACGAAGCCCTGCGATATCTGGAGGCAAGATGCAGTCACTGGCGTACGTGACCGGCACGGAGCCGCGCCCGTCGCGCCCGGTCGCCCTCGAACTCACCGACGTCGGGCAACGCTACACGACACGGGACGGGACGGTGACCGCCTTCGAGGGCGTCTCGCTGTCGATCGAGGCCGGGCGTTTCGTTGTCCTCGTCGGGCCGTCCGGATGCGGCAAGTCCTCGCTTCTCATGGCGATGGCCGGCCTGCGGCCGGCGACCTCCGGGCGGATGATCTGCGACGGCCGGCCGATCGCCGGCCCCGCCCCCGACCGCATCGGGGTCGTTTTCCAGGACGCCAGCCTCTACCCGTGGCTGACCGCCGAGGAGAATGTGGAGTTTCCGCTCACCCTGCGGCGGGTGGCCAAGGGCGAGCGCCGGGAGGCCGCCCGGGCGGCGCTGGCGCTGGTCGGCCTGTCCGGCTTCGAGGCCAAATACCCGCACGAGCTGTCCGGCGGCATGAAGCAGCGGGTGTCGATCGCCCGCGGCATCGTCCAGGACCCGCCCGTGCTGCTGATGGACGAGCCGTTCGCGGCGCTCGACGAGCAGACCCGCATGACCATGGGCGACGAGCTTCTGCGCATCTGGTCGCGGACCGGCAAGACCATCGTCTTCGTCACCCACAGCCTGACCGAGGCGGTCTACCTGGCCGACGAGGTGGTGGTGATGAGCGCGCGCCCCGGCCGCGTCGTCGACCGGGTGACCATCCCGCTGCCGCGGCCGCGCACCTACGCGATGACCTGCGGCGACGTGTTCAACCAGATCCGCGAACGGATCTGGCAGCACATCCGCGCCTGACGGAGGCCGCCATGCGGATGTCACCCACCGCCACGCGCCGCAGCATCATCCTCGGGCTGCTCGTGCTCTGGGAGGTGCTCCCGCGCAGCGGCGCCGTCCCGGCGCTGTTCCTGCCGCCGCTGTCCGCCGTCCTCGCGGTCGGCCTCACCGACTGGGGCGAATACGGGCGCGAGCTGTCCGCCACCTTGCGGGAGATCGGCCTCGCGCTCGCCTTCGCCTGCACGCTGGGCACGCTGGCCGGCGCGCTGATCGGCGGTTCGCCGCGCCTGCGCGCGCTTCTGCTGCCGCTGGCCTCCGCCCTCTACGCCGTTCCCCTGGTCATCATCTACCCGCTCTGCACGGCCTGGCTCGGGCTGGGCGCGGAATCCAAGATCCTGTTCGGCGCCATCTACGGCTTCTTCCCCTCGCTGCTGGCCACCGCCGCCGGCATCCAGACCATTCCCGAGCATTACCTGACCACGGCGCAGAGCATGGGCGCCAGCACGCTCCAGCGCCTGCGCTACGTCCTCATCCCGGCGGCCATCCCGTCGGTTTTGTCCGGCATGCGCCTGGGCGGCGCGCTGGTCATCGTGGGCGTCGTCGTCGCCGAGATGATGTCGTCGGCTTCGGGGATCGGCTTCCTCATCACGCGCTACCGCACCATGCTCGACTCGCCCCGGGTGTTCCTCGGCATCCTGCTGGTCCTGGCCATCACCATCCTCTTCGACGCGATGATGAAGGCGCTGGAGCGCCGCACCGCCCTCTGGCGGAGCCCCGCCTGAACGGCGGCCCGCACCCCATCCCGTGGCATCCACCTGGCGGCAGCCGTCCGGCTGAAACCAATCAGGAGCACACATGTCCTATCACTCCGTTCGCAGCGGCAGGCTCTATTACGAGACCGCGGGCAAGGGAGAGCCGCTGATCCTGCTCCCCGGCCTCGGCGGCTCGGGCAAGTCGTGGGCGCACCAGATCGGGCCGCTCTCGCAGCGCTTCCGGTGCGTGACCTACGACCACATCGGCACCGGCCGGAGCGACCGCTGGCACGGCCCCTATTCGGTCGACGGCATGGCCGACGACCTGATGGAGCTGATGGACGCGCTGTCCATCCGCTCGGCCCACCTGATCGGCCATTCCACCGGCGGCGCCATCGCGCAGACCATCGCCTGCCGGACGCCCGAGCGCGTGCGCAGCCTCGTCCTGCTGGCGAGCTGGTCGAAGGCCGACGCCTATTTCCGCTGGATCTTCGCCATGCGCCGCCAGATGCTGCTGGGTTGCGGCGTCGAAGCCTACCTGCGCGGCACCGCCTTCTTCCTCTATCCCCCCTGGTGGATCAACCAGCACGAGGCCGAGGTCGAGCGCAGCATCCAGGCCGGCCTGGCGGAGGATCCCGACCGGGACATCCTGGCCAGCCGCATCGACGCCATCCTGGCCTTCGACCGCGCCGACCGCCTTGGCGGGCTGACGGTGCCGACCCTCGTGACGGGCGCCGCCAACGACGTCCTCGTCCCGCGCCACTATCTGGCCGACCTCGCCGCGCGCATCCCCGGCGCGCTCCTCGACATCCTGCCCGATGGCGGGCACGTCCCGCACCAGACCACGCCCGAGGCGTTCCGCCAGCGGGTGCTGCGCTTCCTCGACGAGGAGCAGGAGCAGCATCAGCAGCAGCCGCCGCCGCCCGAGCCGCGCCTCCTGCACGCTGAGAGCGGCGCCTCCCTCGCCTCCTGACCGCCCCCGCACGGCGCCCCGGACCGGCCCTCCTCCGAACCGCCGCAATGGACATCGCGATGACATTCACCGACACCCCGTTCACCGTCCAGGTCGCGAGCATCACGCCGGAGGCCGCCGACATCCTGTCCATCCTCCTGGTCGACCCGGCCGGGCGGCCGCTTCCGGCCTTCACGCCCGGGGCGCACATCGACGTCCATGTGGCCCCCGGGATCGTCCGCCAGTACTCGCTGTGCAACGGGCCGGCCGACCTCCACCACTACCAGATCGCCGTCAAGCGGGAGCCGCAATCCCGCGGCGGGTCCGCCGCCATCCACGAGCGGCTCGCCGTCGGCGACCGGCTGACCGTCGGCCGGCCACGGAACAACTTCCCCCTGGAGCGGACCGGCGCCCGCCCCCTGCTGCTGGCCGGCGGCATCGGCATCACCCCGATCCTGAGCATGGCGCGGCACCTGGCGGCGACGGGCGAGCCGTTCGCCCTGCACTACTTCGCGCGGTCGGCGACCCATGCGGCCTTCCTGGACCGCCTTGCCGAATCCGGATTCGGCGACCGGGTGCGGGTTCACCTCGGGCTCGACCGCGACGGGGTCGAGCGCTGCCTCGACGGCCTGTTCGCCGAGCACGCCGACGACGATCCCTATGTGTGCGGGCCGCAGCCCTTCATCGAGCTGGCCCGCGCCACCGCCGGCCGGCGACAGCCCTCCCGGCCGGTCCGCTTCGAGTATTTCGCCGCCCCCGCCGCGGCGCCGGACCCCGACGGCCCGCCTCCGGGCGCCTTCCTGGTCGAGATCGCCCGCACCGGCGCGACCTACCTCGTACCGGAGGACCGCTCGATCGTCGATGTCCTCGAAGAGCAGGGCGTCCACATCGAGGTCTCCTGCAAGCAGGGCATCTGCGGCACCTGCCTCGTCACCGTCCTGGAGGGCGTGCCCGAGCACCACGACCATGTCCTGTCCGACGCCAACCGGGCGGAGGGCAAGGTCATGCTCGCCTGCGTGTCCCGGGCGAAGGGCAGCCGGCTCGTCCTCGACCTGTGAGCGGAACGCCCCGACGCCATGATCCCCCCACCCCGACCGGCATCCACCCCCCAGCCGCGCCCACGCCTTGAACACCCAGCACCCGGAGGCCGCCATGCTCGCAAACGTCAGAATTTCGGTGAAGATCCTGGCCATCACGCTGCTCTTCGCCGCGGTGACCCTCGTCCTGTCGGCGACCGCCGTGTGGAACCTGCGCGGCCTGGAGCAGGCCATGGCCAACATTGAGAAGGCCAAGGAGGAGGTGAAGGCGGCGCACCGGCTGAACCAGGGCGTGCTGGCGCTCAACCGGGCGGAATGGAAGGTGGCCGCCCATCCCGCCAGCTACCCGGAGACCGCCAAGGCGGTGGCCGAGATCAAGGACGGCCTCGCCCGCGCGATGGCGCAGGTCCAGGAGGCGGCCGACGACGAGCAGCGCGAGCTGCTGAAGAAGGCGCAGAGCATCTACGGCATGTACGTCCCCGAGCTGGACGAGATCCTCGCCTACGCCAACGCCAACGCCGGGAAGGACTCGGCCTTCGTGCAGAAGACCGTGCTCCGCTCGGTGGAGAACAACCAGACGGTCGCCGACATCCTGCGGGACGCGGTGTCCGCCTACGCCGCCTACACCGACGCCAAGGGCCTGCGCATCTCCGCGGATGCGGCGGCGCAGGGCGAGCGGGTGCGCCTGCTCATCACCGTCCTGGCGGCCGTCGGCGTGGTGTTCGGGCTGGGCCTGGCGACGCTGATCGCCCAGCGCGGCATCGTGCGGCCGCTGACCACCGCCGTGCACTGCCTGCGCCGCCTGGCCGCCGGGGAACTGGCGGTGGACATCTCGGGCATCGGCCGGCGCGACGAGATCGGCGACATCGCGCGCGCCATGACCGTCTTCCGGGAGAACGCGCTGGAGCGCCAGCGCATCCAGCGCGAGCAGGAGGCCGAGGCCGAGCGCAAGCTGGCCCGCGCCGCCGAGGTCAACACGCTGGTGCAGCGCTTCGAGCAGGAGGTGGGCGAGGTGCTGAAGGTCATGAACGCCGCCTGCACCGAGCTGGAGACCACCGCCGACGCCCTGGCGGCCTCGGCCAACGAGACCTCCGGCCAGGCCGCCGCCGTCGGCTCGGCGGCGGCGCAGACCACCGCCAACGTGCAGACGGTGGCGGCGGCGACGGAGGAGCTGACCAGCACGGTCCAGGAGGTGGCGCGGCAGATGATGGAGGCCCGCACCGTCTCCGACGAAGCCTCGCGCACCGCCGAGCGGGCGCAGGACCAGGTCCACGCGCTGACCCAGTCCGGGCTGAAGATCAGCGAGGTGGTCGACCTGATCCAGAACATCGCCAGCCAGACCAACCTGCTGGCGCTGAACGCCACGATCGAGGCGGCGCGCGCCGGCGAGGCCGGCAAGGGCTTCGCCGTCGTCGCCTCCGAGGTGAAGGCCCTGGCCAACCAGACGGCCGGCGCCACCGACGAGATCCGCACCCAGGTCACCGGCATGCAGGAGACCATCGGCAACGCCGTGACCGCCATCCAGGCGATCGCGCACGTGATCTTCCGCCTCAACGAGATGGCCGCCGCGGTCGCCGCCGCGGTCGAGCAGCAGACGGCGGCCACCGCGGAGATCGGCCGCAACGCGGTGCAGGCCGCGCAGGGCACCATGGAGGTCTCCGACAACATCGCCGGCATCCAGCACGCGGCCGAGACCACCACCCAGGGGTCGGCCCGCGTCCTGCGCTCGGCGAAGGAGGTGGCGGAGCGGACGAAGACGCTGAAGGGCAACATCGACGGCTTCATCACCGGCGTCCGTGTCGCCTGACCCCCGGCCGCGGGACGGGGCCGGAGGGGATCGCTCCCGAGGAGAGTCGCCCATGAGCAACGGGCTGTATTTCAGGGACCTGCTCCACAGCATCGCCGACCGCGGCCGCTCCCTGCTGGGCCGCGGCCGGCCGGCGGCGGAGGACGGACCGGCCGATCTCGCCGCCCTGTGCGACGCGCTGCTGTCGCGGCGCGGCGAGGCGTCGGGCGTGGCCCTGGCGGGCGAGGTGCTGGCCCGCTACGGCGCCCTGGACGAGACCGGCCGGCGCGGCTTCCTGACGCTGCTGGCGGAGCGCTACGGCCCGGACCGCGCCGGCCTGGCCAAGGCGGTCGACGCCTACCGGGCCGACGGCGGCGACGCGGCGGCGGCGCATCTCCACCGGATGGCGGAACCGCGCCGCCAGGAGCTGATCCGGCGCCTGAACCTGGCCCCCGGCGGCACCGCCCGGCTGGTGGCGATGCGGGCCGACGCGCTGCGCCTCCAGCCCGCCATCCCCGGCTTCGCGGCGCTGGACGCCGACTTCACCCATCTGCTGTCGTCGTGGTTCAACCGCGGCTTCCTGGTGCTGCGGCGGATCGACTGGACGACCCCGGCCAACATCCTGGAGAAGATCATCCGCTACGAGGCGGTGCACGCCATCCGCGACTGGGACGACCTGCGCCGCCGCATCGAGCCGGCGGACCGGCGCTGCTTCGCCTTCTTCCATCCCCAGCTCGTCGACGAGCCGCTGGTCTTCGTCGAGGTGGCGCTGACCTCGGAGATTCCGGATTCCATCCACGCGCTGCTGGCCGAGAGCCGCAGCCCCATCACGGCGGAGCGGGCGACCACCGCGGTCTTCTACTCCATCTCCAACTGCCAGGACGGGCTGCGCGGGATCTCCTTCGGCAATTTCCTGATCAAGCAGGTGGTGGAGGAGCTGGGCCGCGAGCTGCCCGGCCTGTCCACCTTCGTCACGCTGTCGCCGGTGCCCGGCTTCGCCCGCTGGCTGGCGGGCGAGCGGAAGGAGCGGCCGGGCGCCCTGTTCGCGGCCGAGGAGCGCCGCGCGCTGGAGGCGCTGGACGCCCCCGGCTGGCCCGGGGATGCGGAGCGGGCGCAGGCGCTGCGGCCGCTGCTGACCGCGGCCGCCGCCCATTACCTGCTGCGGGCGCGCACCGCCGATGGCCGGCCGCTGGATCCGGTGGCCCGCTTCCACCTCGGCAACGGCGCCCGGCTGGAGCGGATCAACTGGCTGAGCGACCGCTCGCCCAAGGGGCTGCGGCAGTCCCACGGGCTGATGGTCAACTATCTCTACGACCCGCGCCACATCGAGCGCAATCACGAGGCCCTCGTGGAGGATGGGGAGGTGGTCGCCTCGGCCGCCGTCCGCCGCCTGCTGCGGGCCGAGGCCGCGCCGGGCCTGCCGGCGCCGGCGGCGTGACCGGCCGCCCCCCACCGACCGAGACGACCCACCCCTGCCAAGGACGCCACCCCCGACCATGTCCCGCAACCTGTTCACCCGGATCCGGGCCGCCCTGCCCTCGGCCGACGCCCCCTTCATCGAGACCGACAGCGGCCGCCGCCTCAGCTACGCCGACGCGACGGCGCTCTCCGGCCGGCTCGCCAACGCGCTCGCCGCCCGTGGCGTGGCGCCGGGCGACCGCGTCGCGGTGCAGGTCGAGAAGAGCCCGGAGGCCATCCTTCTGTACCTCGCCTGCCTGCGGCTGGGCGCCGTCTTCCTCCCGCTCAACACCGCCTACACCCTGGCCGAGCTGGAGTATTTCATCGGCGACGCCGAACCCCGGCTGGTGGTCTGCATGCCGGAGCGCGCCGCCGAGGTGGCGGCGCTGGCGCGCCGGCTGGGCGCCGCCGCGGTCGAGACGCTGGGCACCGACGGGCGCGAGGGGAGCCTGACGGCGCTGGCCGAGGGCTGCGATCCCGCCTTCGAGGACCACGCCTGCGACGACGACGCCCTGGCCGCCATCCTCTACACCTCCGGCACCACCGGGCGCTCCAAGGGCGCGGTGCTGACCCACGGCAACCTCGCCTCCAACGCGCTCGCCCTGCGCGAGGCGTGGCGCTACGCCGGCAGCGACGTCCTGCTGCACGCGCTGCCCATCTTCCACACCCACGGGCTGTTCGTGGCGACCAACGTGACGCTGGTGTCCGGCGCCTCGATGCTGTTCCTGCCGCGCTTCGATCCCGACGCGATCCTCCGGCTGCTGCCGCGCGCCACCGTGATGATGGGGGTGCCGACCTTCTACGTCCGCCTGCTCCAGGACCCGCGGCTGACGCGCGAGGCCGCCGCCCACATGCGCCTGTTCATCTCCGGCTCGGCGCCGCTGCTGGCCGACACCCACCGGGAATGGCGGGAGCGGACCGGCACCGCCATCCTCGAACGCTACGGCATGACCGAGACCAACATGAACACCTCCAACCCCTATGACGGGGAGCGGCTGCCGGGCTCGGTGGGGTTCCCGCTGCCCGGGGTGGAGGTCCGCGTCGCCGACCCGGAGAGCGGCGCCCCGCTGCCCCACGGCGGCATCGGCATGATCGAGGTGCGCGGCCCCAACGTCTTCAAGGGCTACTGGCGGATGCCGGAGAAGACCGCCGCGGAGTTCCGCCCCGACGGCTTCTTCATCACCGGCGACCTCGGCCGGATCGACGGGCGGGGCTACCTGCACATCGTCGGGCGCAGCAAGGACCTCGTCATCACCGGCGGCTACAACGTCTATCCCAAGGAGGTCGAGAGCGTCATCGACGCCCTGCCCGGCGTCCTGGAATCGGCGGTGATCGGCCTGCCGCACCCGGACTTCGGCGAGGGCGTCACCGCCGTGGTGACCCGGCGCCCCGGCGCCCGGATCGGGGAAGGCGACGTGCTGGCCGCGCTGGAGGGCCAGCTCGCCCGCTACAAGCTGCCCAAGCGCGTGGTCTTCGTCGACGAGCTGCCGCGCAACACCATGGGGAAGGTGCAGAAGGCCATGCTGCGCAGCCTCTACGGGTCGCTCTACACCGCCGCGCCGCCGGCCGGCCGGCCATAGGGCCGCCGGCCCGGAGCCGCGCCGGCCGTATCACGGATGAGCATCGAGCTTGCTGACCGGAACGCCTGTCGCGCCGGCGGCCTGGGAGCGCGCGGCGCGAAGCACGCCGGTGAGCGCAAGGCTGACGACGGCGAGCACGACATAGACGGCGTAACCGCGGGCGTAGCCGACGGGACCCATCCATTGGACCAAACCGCCGAGCAGGGGCGGAACCGCGAAGCCGCCCAGCGCGCCAAGGCCGCCCACCCAGCCGGAGGCGCCGCCGACGGCGTTGGGCACGTAAAGCGGCATCATGCGGAACACGGCGGCGTTGGTGACCCCCATGCCGGCCGCGATCAGCAGCTCGCCGACGACGGAGACGGCAAAGTTGCCGGACACCGTCATGATCGCCGCGCCGATGAGAAGGACGGTCAGGGCGATGATCGCGACGGCCTCGCCGCCGAACCTGTCCGACCAGCTCCCCCCGGGCACCCGGATCAGGGATGAGAACAAGGAGAAGCCTGCCGTCAGGCCGATGGCGGTCCAATGCGAGGTCGCATGGAAGCTCTGCCAGTAGGTCGGCAGCCACGCGGTCAGTGCCAGGAACCCTCCGAAGGTTGTGAAATAGACCATCACCAGCGGCCAGGTGCGCCATTGGCGGGCCGCCTCCAGAAGGGTGGCCATGGCGCTTGCCTGCGGAAAGAACTCCTGCCCGCGTTTGGCCGCCTCGCGCTCCGCCTCCATGCGCGACAGGCCCTGCTGCTGCAACTGGAAGGACCAGGCGTTCTGCCCGAGCAGGAGGTAAAGGACGATGCCGCAGACGACGATCGTCAGCGAGATCAGATAGGCCGCCCACAGCCCCCAGAAGCCGATGATCAGCGGCAGGGCGATGGAGACGAGACCGGGCGACGTGTTGCCGAGGCCGCCATAGACGCCGAGCGCCCACCCCTGGCGGCTCTTCGGGAACCAGTAGGAGACTTGACCGATGCCCACCGAGAAGGTGGCGATCCCGCAGCCGCCGAGCGCACCGAACAGGAGCAGCAGCGGATAGGCGGACTGGTCCAGCCGGTCCGGATAGAGGCTGAGCAGCATCCAGTAGAGGCCGCCGATCCCGACCACCGACATCAGAAGCAGAAGGAGGAACGGCAGCTTGCCGCCGGTGGTATCGACCCAGGCGCCGAATGGGATGCGCAGCAGCGATCCGGTCAGCATCGGAATCGCCACCAGGAACCCCACCTGGGTCGGCGTGAGGTGCATGACCTGCACGAAATTCTGTGCCGTCGGACCGAACAGGGATACGGCGCCGAAACCGATGAAGAATCCGACCGTTGCACCGATCAGCGCGTTGTTGGGGCTGCCACGCAACCGGCTCGTCCGTTCCGCTGAATCCTGATGGGCCATTGTCGTCACTCCCAATCCATCGACGGTCGTTCGACGCCGGGTGAAGCGCGTGAGCCTGGGATGCTCCGGGCCTTTGTTCGGCGAGCGGATTCACGCTTCCAATCGATTCCGGTCTTGCGCGATCCGCTCTAGCGGCCACAGCCGCTCCCGCCGCATCCGCCCCTTGCGGCCGTCGGCTTGCGGCCGGGCTGCGGTCCCGGGGACGCAAGGCCGCCGGTGCAGGATGATCCCGCCGGCCAGGCGGAGGGGCGCGGCGGAGCGTTTTCGCCCTCGAAGAGGTCGAATCCGTCGATGCGGGCGCGTGCGGCGAGCGATGCGATGAACCCCTGCACCCCCTGCCGCCAGCTTGCCTCCTGGAGGAACTCGGCAATGCGCGCCCTCACGGCGTCGAAGGGCGGCACGCGGCCGGATGTGCAGGCGAGCACCCGCACAATGTGCATGCCGTAGCGGCTCTCGACCACCGACGGGAAAACCTCGCCCGGCCGCAGCGCCGCAAGACAGGCTTCGAACTCCGGCACCGTGCTGCCACGCAGGATCCACCCGAGATCGCCGCCCTGCGTCTTCGACGGACAGTCGGAAAACCGTTGCGCCAGGCTGGTCAGGCCGTCCGGATCGGCCAGCACCCCGTCGAGCAGCGCCTGCGCCCGGGCCTTCACCGCCTGCCTTTCCCGCCCGGCCTTCGGATCGGCGGCCAGCAGGAGATGCTGGACGCGCCGGACATCCGGTGTGCGCAGCCGCTCGCGGTTGCGCTCGTACCAGCGCCGCAACTCGTCCTCGGTCGGCTCGGGAATGTTCAGCACCTCATCGAGAAGGCGCCGGATCGCCGCCTCGTCGGCGTCCTCGCCCGGCTCCGGGTCCTCGCCGCCGATGCCCCGGGCCTCGGCCTCGGACAGAAGGAGCTGGCGGACGATCAGGGCGCGGACCGCATTCTCCCACGCCGCCGTCGGGACTGCGGCGTCCTGGAGCTGAACCTCAAGGGAGATCCGGTCTTCCTGGATCGCCACGCCATTGACCGTGATGGGCGACCGTTTGATTCCGGCGTCGCGTCCTTGCACGATCACACCCCCTCCTTGGAAAGGTTCGCGTTGCGGCGCACGATCTGCCAGGCCGGGCGGCCGATGTACCAGATGGGCGCCGACCAGACGTGCACCAAGCGGGTGAACGGAACGAGCAGGAACAGCGTCATGCCGGCGACGAGATGAACCTTGTAGATCCAGGGAATGCCCTCGAGCAGCACCGCCGAGCCCGGCTGGAAGGTCATGATGCTCCGGCACCATTCGGACAGCACGAGCATGTAGGTGCCGTCGCTGTTGGCAACCGAAACCGGGATGCCGGCGATGCCCAGCCAGAGCTGGAAGTAGATGAAAAGGAGGATGAACATGTCGGTCGGCTTGCTGGTGCGCCGGATCCGGAGGTTGAACATCCGCCGCACGATCAGCCCGAAGCCGCCGATGGCGCCCAGGAGGGCGAAGGCCCCTCCGAAGAGGATCGCCATCCATTGGTGCTCCTTGACCGAAAGACCGAGAGCGTGCTGCCAGCCCGGCGGCGTCAGAAGGCCGACGAAGTGACCGACGAAGAGGCCGAGGATGCCGATGTGAAAGAGATTGCTCGCCCAGACGAGCCGTGGCCGGTCCAGGAACTGGCTCGACTGGCTGCGCCAGCTGAACTGGCTGCGATCGAACCGCGCCCAGCTTCCCAGGAAGAAGGCGATCATGCAGAGATAGGGATAGAACCCGAACAGGAACTGGTTCAGCCAATCCACGGTCCATCCTCCTCGGCTCGTGTCTGTGGGGTGCGCGGCGGCGGATCGCGGCTGAACGCCTGGACGAGGGCCGCCGCCTTGGAGCAGGGGCTGTCGGCGGCCACCGGCTCCATGAAATCGACGGGAGCCTCTTCGTACTGCGCGTCGAGCGCCTCCGGCGTATCGGCCGGATCGGCTTCGGCAAGGCGCGCCTCCACGGTCTCGCGGTCGGCCCGCCGGCCGCCGAGCGCCTCGACCGCCCGGAGGACGGCGGCGTAGGGACTGTCGCGTCGCTCCAGACGCTCCGCCAGAAGCGCGACGACGTCGGCGATCTCACCGATGAGGGAGCGGGCGTCCGCCTCCCCGTGCAGCGAGGCGAATTCAAGGAAAACCGGAATGAAGTCGGGCAGTTCGTCGCCCGTCAACTCCAGCCCCATGCGGTTGTAGTCGGCGACGAGGTCCGCCATCGCCTGGCCGCGCTCGCGCGAATCCCCGTGGACATGGCCGAAGAGGTAGAGGGAGAGCGACGGCGTGCGGTCGAACAGGGCGATGTAGGTCGCCTGCGCGTCCAGGAGATCGGTTGCGGCCATGCCCTCGCAGAAGGCGACGACGCCGTCGCGGTCCCGCTCCGGCAAGCCCGCCTCCCGAAGAATGGCGGCGATCTCCGGCAGCGCGTCGATCAACGCCCGGTCCGGATAGAGCAGCAGCCCGGCCAACGCTTTCGCAGCAAGCATGGCTCATTTCCTGTTCAGCGGGAACCGCTCGCCCCGTGTCTTGCGCGTGTCCTGGCCCCAGAGCATGAAGCGGCTGTTGCCCTCCGAGGTCATCTGGCTGAAATGGAAGCCCGCGATGCCGCGCTGGTCGTAGGCGTTCTCGGCCACCTCCTTGTGCGCGGTCGGGATGACGAAGCGGTCTTCGTAATTGGCGATGGCCATGATGCGATACATGTCCTCCGCTTGCCGCTCGGTGAGCCCGACCGCGTCGAGCAGCGCGCTGTCCCGGACCTCCTCGACCGAGCGCCGGCGCATGTAGGCCCGGAGGGCCAGGAGCTTGCGCAGGGTGGTGCGGATCGGCTCCTCCTTGCCGGCGGTCAGGAGGTTGGCGAGGTAGCGCACGGGGATGCGCAGGCTGTCGACGTCCGGAATGCCGCCCAGGGTGCCCAGCGCCCCGGCGTCCGCCGCCTCCTGGATCGGGGACAGCGGCGGGATGTACCAGACCATCGGCACCGTCCGGTATTCGGGATGGAGGGGGAAGGCCACCTTCCAGTCGCAGGCCATTTTGTAGACCGGCGAGCGCTGCGCCGCCTCGATCCAGCTGTGCGGCACGCCGTCCGCCTTCGCCTGGGCGATCACGGCGGGGTCGTGGGGATCGAGGAAGATGTCGAGCTGGGCCTGGTAGCAGTCCTGGACGTCGGGCTGCGCGGCCACCTCGAGAATGCGGTCGGCGTCATAGAGCATGACGCCGAGGTAGCGGATTCGCCCGACGCAGGTTTCCGAGCACACCGTGGGCAGGCCGCTCTCGATGCGCGGATAGCAGAAGATGCACTTCTCCGACTTGCCCGTATGCCAGTTGTAATAGACCTTTTTGTAGGGGCATCCGGTGACGCACATGCGCCAGCCGCGGCATTTCTCCTGATCGATGAGGACGATGCCGTCCTCCTCGCGCTTGTAGATCGCGCCGGACGGGCAGGCGGCGAGGCAGGTCGGATTCAGGCAGTGCTCGCAAAGGCGCGGCAGGAACATCAGGAAGCTGTTCTCGAACTCGCCGTAGATCGCCTTTTCGACGTCCTGGAAGTTGTGGTCCTGAGAGCGCTTGGCGAACTCGGTGCCGAGGGATTCCTCCCAGTTCGGCCCCCAGGCGATCGTCTCCATGCGCTCGCCGGTGATGATCGAAACCGGGCGGGCGGTCGGCGCCGCTTCGGTTTCGCCCACGCCGTGAATGTAGGAATATTCGAAGTCGAAGGGCTCGTAATAGTCGTCGATCTCCGGAAGTTCGGGGTTCGCGAAGATCTTGGAGAGGATGCGCCAGCGTCCGCCCGTCTTCGGCCGGAGCGCACCGCCGCGCCCCAGCACCCAGCCGCCGCGCCATCGCTCCTGGTTCTCCCAGTCCTTGGGGTAGCCGATGCCGGGCTTGCTCTCGACGTTGTTCCACCACGCATATTCGATGCCCTGGCGGGTGGTCCACACCTGCTTGCAGGTGACCGAGCAGGTGTGGCATCCGATGCATTTGTCGAGGTTGAGCACCTTGCCGATCTGCGCGCGTATTTTCATTGCCCGATCCCCTTGGCCGGCGTGGTGTCTTCGGCGATCATCACCGGGCGCTTCTCCGCCAGGGGGCGGTCGCGCCAGTCCACCGTTTTCATCTTGCGCAGGATGATGAATTCGTCGCGGTTGGAGCCGACCGTGCCGTAATAGTTGAATCCCCAGGAAAGCTGCGCGTAGCCGCCGATCATGTGGGTCGGCTTCATCACGACGCGCGTCACCGAATTGTGGATGCCGCCGCGGTTCTGCGTGACCTCGCTGCCGGGCACGTTCGCGGTGCGCTCCGCGGCGTGATACATGAAGGCGGCCCCGCGCGGGATGCGCTGGGAAACGACCGCACGGGCGACCAGGGCGCCGTTGCGATTGAACGCCTCTATCCAGTCGTTGTCCGCGATCCCCGCAGACGCCGCATCCCTTTCATTGATCCACACGATCGGGCCGCCGCGCGCCAGCGTCAGCATGATGAGGTCTTCGGTGTAGGTGCTGTGGATGCCCCACTTCTGGTGCGGCGTCAGGAAGTTGAGGACGAGCGGCGGGTTGCCGTTGTCATGCGCCCGGGCGATGTCCCCGGAGAGCGAGCGGGTGTCGATCGGCGGGCGGTAGGTGGCGAAGGTCTCGCCGAAATCGCGCATCCAGGGGTGGTCCTGATAGACCTCCATCCGGCCGGTCAGGGTGCGCCAGGGGATCAGCTCGTTCACGTTGGTCCAGCCGGCGTTGTAGCAGATCTCGTGGCTTTCGATCCCCGACCAGACCGGGGAGGTCAGGATCGGGCGCGGTTGGGCGGCGATGTCGCGGAACTCGATCTTTTCGTCGGCGCGCCGGGCGATGAGATGGGAATGGTCGCGGCCGGTCGCCTTGGACAGCGCCTGCCACGCCTTCAGCGCGACGTGCCCGTTGGTTTCCGGGGCCAGGGTCAGCACGGCTTCGATCGCGTCGAGGTCGCTGACCATGCGCGGCCGGTCGCTCCCCGCGCGCTCCGGCACGTTGACCCGCCGCAGGCGCTCGACCTCCTCCCTGGTGTCCCAGACCAGCCCCTTGGCGCCGTTGCCGCGTTCTTCCAGAAGCGGCCCGACGCTGACGAAGCGGTCGTAGATCGCCGTGTAGTTGCGCACCACCGTGGCGATGGCCGGCATGGTCCGGCCCGGCACGCCCTCGGCCTCGCCGTGGCGCCAGTCGGTGCCGCCATAGGGCTGGGCGAGTTCGCCCGGCGTGTCCTTCAGGCATGGGGTCAGAACCACGTCCTCTTCCGTGCCGAGCTGTCCGGGAGCCAGGCGCTGAACGGTCCTGGCGATCTCGCGGAAGATCGCCCAGTCGGTGCGCGAGCCCCAGACCGGATCCACCGCCGCCTGGAGCGGATGGATGAAGGGGTGCATGTCGGAGGTGTTGAGGTCGGCCTTCTCGTACCAGCTTGCCGTCGGAAGCACGACGTCGCTGAACAGCGTGGTCGTGTTCATGCGGAAATCGATGGTCACGAGCAGGTCGAGCTTGCCCTCCGGCGCGGCGTCGCGGTGAACGACCTCCACCGGCCGCTGGGCGCTTTCCTCGTTGAGGACGTTGTTGCGCGCACCCAGCAGGTGCTTCAGGAAATACTCGTGCCCCTTGCCGCTGGCGCCGAGCAGATTGGAGCGCCACACGAACAGATTGCGCGGCCAGTTCTCCGGCGCATCCGGATCCTCGCAGGCCATGCGCAAGCGGCCGGCGTTGAGTTCGCGCGCGACATAGGCCGTCGCGTCCCCGCCTGCGGTGCGAGCCTCCCGCGCGACGGCCAGGGGATTCGCCATCAGTTGCGGGGCGCTCGGCAGCCATCCCATCCGCTCGGCCCGCAAGTTGCAATCGATGATGGTGCCGGGCCAGCGCGCGGGATCGGCCAGCGGCGAGATCTGCTCGGACAGCTCCATGCGCTCGTAGCGCCACTGGTCGGTGTGGGCGTAGAAGAAGCTGGTCGCGTTCATCTGCCGCGGCGGGCGCCCCCAGTCCAGGGCGAAGGCGACCGGAAGCCAACCGGCCTGCGGGCGCAGCTTCTCCTGCCCGACATAATGCGCCCAGCCGCCCCCGGAGCGGCCGACGCAACCGCACAGGATGAGCATCGTCATCACCGCCCGGTAGGCCATGTCCATATTGTACCAGTGGTTGAGCCCGGCCCCGATGATCACCATCGAGCGCCCCTTCGTCGCCTCGGCGTTGGCGGCGAAGCCGCGGGCGACCGCGATGCAGCGGTCGCGCGGCACCCCGGTGATCGCCTCCTGCCAGGCGGGGGTGAAGGGCGCGTCGTCGTCGTAGCTCCCGATGGCGCCGCCGCCCGCCCCGCGCGCGACGCCGTAATTGCCGAGCATCAGGTCGAAGACGGTCGCGACCTTCACGGTGCGTCCGTCCTTCAGGGCCAGCGAGCGCGCCGGGACGTCGCGGTGCTGCACCGGCGCGTGCCGGCTCAGGCCGAACTGGCCCCGGGTGCCGAAATAGGGATAGGCGACGGAGACGGTCTCCTCGCCGAGCAACGTCAGGCGCGGCGCGATCTCGCGCCCGCTGGCGTCCTTCGGTTCGAGATTCCACTTGCCCTGTTCGTTCCAGCGGAACCCCGCCGTTCCCTGCGGCGCGGCGACATCGCCGGTCGCCTCGTCGATCACCACGGGCTTCCAGTCGGGGTTGTTTGCCTGGCCGAGCCCGTCCGGGAAATCGGCGGCCCTGAGCATCCGGCCGGGCATCGGCCCCTGCGGCCCATCCTCCAGGATCACCAGAAACGGCAGGTCGGAATAGCGGCGGACATAATCCTGGAAATAGGGGACCTGCCGCGCAACGAAGAACTCCTTAAGGATCACATGGCCCATCGCCAGAGCCAGGGCGGCGTCGGTCCCCTGTTTGGGGTGGAGCCAGAGATCGGCGAAGCGGGCGACCTCGATGAAGTCGGGTGCGATGACCACGCTTTTCGCGCCGCGATACCGCGCCTCCGTATAGAAATGGGCGTCCGGCGTGCGCGTCAACGAGACGTTCGACCCCCACAGCAGCAGATATCCGGCGTTGTACCAGTCGGCGGATTCCGGCACGTCGGTCTGCTCGCCGAAGGTCTGCGGCGAGGACGGCGGCAGATCACAGTACCAGTCGTAGAAGGACAGGCATACGCCGCCGAGGAGGCTGAGATAGCGCGTCCCCGCGGCGTAGCTGATCATCGACATCGCCGGAATCGGCGAGAAGCCGGCGACGCGGTCGGGTCCCCACCGCTTGACGGTGTGGATGTTGGCCGCGGCGATCAGTTCGTTGATTTCGTCCCATTCGACGCGCACGAAGCCGCCGAGCCCGCGCACCCGCTGATAGTCGCGCCGCTTGGCCGCGTCGTCCTGGATCGAGGCCCATGCCTCGACCGGGTTCATCGTCTTCCGCGCGTCGCGCCACAGGGCGATGAGGCGGCCACGCACCATCGGGTATTTGATGCGGTTGCTGCTGTAGAGATACCAGGAATAACTGGCCCCACGCGGACAGCCGCGCGGTTCGTGGTTCGGCAGATCGGGTCGCGTGCGGGGATAGTCCGTTTGCTGCATTTCCCAGGTGACCAGCCCGTTCTTGACGTAAATCTTCCAGGAGCAGCTCCCGGTGCAGTTCACGCCGTGGGTCGAACGGACGATCTTGTCACTCTGCCAGCGCGATCGATAGTTGTCTTCCCAGGCTCTGCTCTCGTCGGTGACGACGCCATGCCCGTCCGAGAATTTTTCTTTGTATTTGCGAAAGAACAGCAGCCGATCGACGAACTGGCTCATGGCTCCCCCAGTCGGATCATGCCGGCGGGCAGTTCAGGCAAGCGCAGGAGTTTCCGCTGCCGGCGGATAAGGAATGTCGCTCGGTTCCTTGTCGCACAGCAGATCACTGTAGACTTGGAATCCTACCGTTCAAGCCCTGCCTCATGAATTCGGCAGAGGCCGCGGCGGAGCGGACGGTCGGGGCGCCCCCTCCAGCCCCGTCCGGAAGCCGAACCAAGCTTGTCCGACCGTCCGGGAAATGGAAAACCGGCCGATCCATGCCGATCCATCCCTGCAATACACCGTTCATACTCTGTTAATTTAAGCATTGATCGGCTTGAGTTCCCCTTGTTGTCCTTCTTCTGTGCGCATCATTGGTATAGTTCATAAATCGTCTTTGATATTCTGTACTCATAAGTCATATTTGACTCTCCGCCTATGAATGCCTCACCGGGTGTCCCAAAGGCTACCCTCTGATTTCGTCAAAGAATACGAAAAGAACTACCCTGTCGAGGAAAGGATTTTTAAAAGCGACTTAGCCGTTACGTTGCTTGTTATCATCACCGTTGCTCGGCTGCCGGGCAAAGGCATGTTGACCGACCTTTGATTGAACGGCGGGCAAGGAGGTTGCTTATGCATTTTACCCCCCGAGAAATCGATAAGCTCCTTATCCACATGCTGGCCCAGGTTGCGCAGAGGCGTAAGGAGCAGGGGCTGAAGCTCAACCATCCGGAGACGGTGTCGCTTATCTCCGCTGCCGCACTTGATGGCGCGCGTGCCGGCAAGACCGTCGAAGAAGTCATGGAGCTGGCCAGCAAGGTGATCACCCGCAACGACGTCATGGAAGGCGTCGTGGAGATGATCCCCTACGTGCAGGTGGAGGCTGTGTTTACGGACGGCAGCCGTCTTGTCACCGTCCACAGCCCTATCAAGTAACCGAGGCTGAGAGGCATCATTATGAACCAGGACGTTAAGAAGGCCGGCGTCGGAGGGCTCGTGCTCGCCAAGGATGATATTGAAATCAACGCGGGATATCCGACCACATCGCTGAAGGTCCGCAACACCGGAGATCGCCCCATCCAGGTTGGTTCTCACTTCCATTTCTTCGAGGTGAACGCCTCGCTTGAATTCGACCGCAAAAAGGCGTTCGGCAAGCGGCTCAATATTCCCGCCACAACGGCCATACGCTTCGAGCCGGGCGATGAGAAGGAAGTCGTGCTCGTTCCCTTCCAAGGGAAGCAGCGCGTGTTCGGCTTCAACGGCCTGGTCAACGGCTGGACCGGCGACGAGAGCTACGATGATTACCGCCCGCGCCTTACGGATGCTCTTGAGCGTGCAAAGCGCTACGGATTCAAGAACAGCCCGTGACGGGACGCAGCAATCAGTGAATGGAGTTCTGGGATGGCCAAGATATCGAGGCAGCAGTATGCGGACCTCTACGGGCCGACGACCGGCGACCGGATCCGGCTGAGCGACAGCGACCTCTACATCGAGATCGAGAAGGATCTGCGCGTCTATGGCGAGGAAGCGGTCTATGGCGGCGGCAAGACGTTGCGCGACGGCATGGGGTACGACAACGAACTCACCAACGCGGCCGGCTGCCCCGATCTGGTCATCACCAACGTCACCATCGTCGATGCCGTCCTGGGCGTCATCAAGGCGGATGTCGGCATCAAGAACGGCCTGATCTGCGGCATCGGCAAGGCCGGCAATCCGTCGACCATGTCGGGTGTCACGCCGGGCCTCGCGCTCGGGGCGGGCACGGATGCGATCTCCGGCGAGCATCTCATCCTGACGGCGGGCGGCATCGACGCGCACGTCCACTTCATCTCGCCGCAGCAGGCCAAGGCCGCGCTGTCCAACGGCATCACCACGCTGTTCGGCGGGGGAATCGGCCCCACCGACGGCACCAACGGCACCACCATCACGCCGGGCACCTGGAACATCGAAATGATGCTCCGGTCCTTCGACGCCTGGCCGGTGAACGCGGGCGTTCTCGGCAAGGGCAACGTATCGACCGCGCTTCCGCTGGAGGAACAGATCCGCGCCGGCGCGATGGGGCTGAAGATCCACGAGGATTGGGGCAGCACGCCGGCCGCGATCCGGTCCGCCCTGGCGGTCGCGGACGAACACGACATACAGGTCTGCATCCACACCGACACGCTGAACGAGGCCGGCTTCGTGGAGAACACCATCGCCGCCTTCGAGGGGCGCACCATCCACACCTACCACACCGAAGGCGCCGGCGGCGGCCATGCCCCGGACATCATCCGGGTGGCGGGACAGGCGAACGTCATTCCAAGCTCGACCAATCCGACCCTGCCCTACGGCATCAACTCCCAGGCCGAATTGTTCGACATGACGATGATCTGTCACAATCTGAGCCCGAAGATCCCGACCGACGTCGCATTCGCCGAAAGCCGCGTGCGTGTCGAGACGATCGCCGCCGAGAACGTGCTGCACGATCTGGGAGCGATCTCGATGATCTCGAGCGACAGCCAGGCGATGGGCCGTGTCGGCGAGTGCTGGGCGCGCGCCATTCAGACCGCCGACCTCATGAAGCAGCGCCGGGGTGCCTACGACGGCGACAATTCGGGCAACGACAATGAGCGCGTCCTTCGCTTTGTCGCCAAGGTCACCATCAACCCCGCCATCACCCAAGGCGTTTCCCAGGTGATCGGCTCGGTTGAAGTCGGCAAGATGGCCGATCTCGTGCTGTGGTCGCCGGACTTCTTCGGCGCCAAGCCGAAGATGGTCATCAAGGGCGGCATGATTTCCTGGGCGTTGATGGGCGATCCGAACGCCTCGCTGCCGACACCCCAGCCGGTGATCTACCGGCCGATGTTCGGCGCGATGGGATCGGCGCTCCCCAAGACCCGCGTGACCTTCACCTCGCGGGCCGGCTACGAGGACGGCATCGTGGACCGCTACGAGCTGAGGTCGCAGGTCCTTCCGGTCTATGAAACGCGCACGATCACGAAACGTTCGATGGTGCGCAACACCGCCCTGCCGACGATCGAGGTCAATCCGGAGACGTTCGCCGTGACCGTCGACGGCGTGCACGCAACGATCGAGCCCGCCAAGCGCATCCCCCTTGCCCAACTCCATTTCTTCAGCTGACGAACGGAGCAACGGCGCCACGTCCCCCCATCGCAACCCCATGGCGCGTCACCGATGGATGCAATCAACATAGCGTGGATTGGACTGGGCGGCGGCATCGGCTCCCTGCTGCGCTGGCAGATCGGCCGGCTCGTCGACCGGTGGGTCGGTTCTTCCATCAAAGCCGGCACCTTTTTCATCAACGTGTCGGGTGCCTTCCTGATCGCCTACATCTCCGCATCGCTCGCGCTCGGCTGGGAGCATCGATACGGCGACGTCATCTCATCCCTCGTGCTGACGGGGGTTCTGGGTGGCTACACCACGTTCAGCACGATGCAGCTGGATGCGGTGAAGATCGCGGCGGCAGGGCAGCATGTGCGTGCGGTCGCCTATCTCGTCGCCTCGGTCGGCACGGGCCTGGCGGCCGCCGCCGCCGGTGTGGCGCTGGCGAAAGCGTAGGAGGCATCCATGTGGCTGCCGACGGTCTTCGTCTTCATGGGCGGCGGTTTCGGGGCGATCGTCCGCGAGATTTCCATGCTCATGCTGGGCCGCTACAGCGCGGCCTTTCCCGTGGACATCTTTATAGCGAACGTCATCGCCGCCTTCCTGCTCGGCCTCGTCTCCGGCCTTCACCAGGAACACCGCGCATCGGACGATGCAATGCTGCTGATCTCGACCGGGTTCTGCGGCGGGATGTCCACCTTCTCATCCTTCATCTTCGGAGCCTATTCGGAGATGTGGGAGCCGGGCCGTCTCGCCCTTTCGCTCCTCTACATCATCGCCAGCCTTGTCATCGGCTACGGCGCCGCATGGCTCGGCCTTCGTGCCGCGACGCAGGCGCGTCGCGCCTGATGCCCGGCCCCTTGCCGGGCCCCTGGAGGCAAACATGATTCTCGTCGAGAACACGCTCGGCAATCTCCGCGATCCGGTTTGGCAGGAGCGGGCCCGCTCCGCCCAGGTCGACCCGCTGGTGCTGGAGCAGTGGGAAGCGCCCAAGAACCGATTGCGCAAGGCCAGCGAAGGGGGCGTGGAACTCGCCATCGCCCTGCCGCGCCCGGAGCATCTGCACGACGGCGACGTGCTGCATTACGACGCCGCCGCGAAGGTCATCGTCGCCGCCCGGATCGCGCTGAAGGACATCCTTGTCATCGAGCTGGAAGACCTTGAGGCGCTGGCGCCGAACGAGATCCTGCGCGCCTGCTTCGAACTCGGCCACGGCATCGGCAACCAGCATTGGCCGGCCGTGATCAAAGGTTCCACCGTCTATGTTCCGCTGTCCGTGGATCGGAAGGTGATGGACTCCGTCATGCGCACACACGCCTTCAAGCATGTGAAGACCCATTTCGCGCCGGGTGAGGAGATCGCCGCAAAGCTGGATGCCCGGGAAGTCCGCATGCTGTTCGCCGGCGCCGACGCGACGCCGCATCACCATCACGGCGACCATCCCGCCGAACACGAACATGAGCACGGCCACGGCCACGGCCATCATCATGGCCACGAGCACCACCATCATGAGCATGGGCACACCCATCGCCATGCCCATTCTCCGGTGACATGATGGCGGACGGAGGCATGGGAAAGCTCGGCAGTCCCTCGGGTATGGTGCATCTCGCGCGCCTGCTGCAATTCTCGGATTCGGCCCTGCCGATCGGATCGTTCGCCTTCTCGAACGGGCTTGAATCGGCGTTGCAGACCGGCGTCGTTTCCGGCCCGAAAAGCCTGCTGAGCCATGTCGATCTCATCCTGCGCCAGACCGCGCGCATGGACGGCATCGCGCTGCTGCATGCCCATCGCGCGGCCCTTGCCGATGATTACGGTGCGATCCTCAGGGCCGACCGGGAACTGTTCTGCCGGCGCGTCGGCGAGGAGCAGCAGCTGATGCTGACGCGCGTCGGCAGGAAATTCTCCGAGCTGGCGCTGACCATCATGCCATCGCCCGCGCTCGCGCGCTGGCTCGACGACCTCAAGGCCGGTGCAACGCCGGGATGCCTCCCGATCAGCCAGGCGGTCGTGCTCGCCCACATGGGCGTCGACGAGGTCGAAGCCTTCGTCATGCACCAGTACGGCATCGCCACGATGATCCTGAGCGCGGCGCTGCGGCTGATGCGGATCGACCATCTCGACACGCAGCGCATCCTGTTCACGGCGC
>JAEZHQ010000534.1 GCA_023416455.1 Pseudomonadota bacterium
GGCCGGCCCTGGCCGTCCGCACGGGCCAGCGCCTCGTCCAGGGTCCGGGCGGTGAGGTGCAGGCGCGCCGCCAGGACGGTGACGTCCAGCCTCGCCGCCGCCTCGCGCCCGGCGTCCTCCGGCTCCGCCAGCCGCAGGGCCTCGTGGCGCCACAGGCCGGCCAGGGCGTTGCGCAGGGCGCGCGCGTGGTCCAGCACGTCCCGGTTCAGGCGCAGGCGGCGGTCGGACTCCGCGACGCTCTCGGAGAAGCGGACGTTGGCGATGCGCTGGCGCTGGCGGGCGCGGTCGGTGATCTCGTTGAGGCGGGCGGCCTGCTCGGCCATGGTGGCGATCAGCGCGTCGTTCTGCTGCGTGACCGCCTTGAACCGCTCCATGCGCTCGGCGTAACGGCCGAGGGTCTGCCCGGTGTCGGCGACCGCCGCCGCCAGGCCGGCGTCCCCCGCCGCCGCCGGCGCCAGCGCGTCCAGCTGCCGGCGCGCCTCCCCGGTCCGCTCGTCGAACCGGGCACCGTGCAGCGCCCGTCTGGCCGGCGCCGCGTGCAGATAGTCCGCGCGCGCCGCCGCCGCCGCCATCAGCTCGCGGTAGACGGTGCCGGCGACCACCGCGGAATGGTGGGCACGGTCGGCCTGTTGCAGCAGGAACCAGGCGACCACCGCGATGGCCGCGGCCACCAGCACCGGCATGCCGCCGACGGCGGCGATCCTGTGGGCGATCCGGGCGCCGGTCATGGGTGGCGCGGCACCATGGGCAGGAAGGGCGGCGGGCGGCGCACGGCCTTACGGCGCCAGGTCGACGTTTCGGAAGGCGTGCAGGCCGAACGGACTCATCCGGTAGCCCTGCACCTCCTTGCGGAGCACCATGAAGACCAT
The DNA here is from genome assembly GCA_023416455.1 of Pseudomonadota bacterium. GTDB lineage: Bacteria > Pseudomonadota > Alphaproteobacteria > Azospirillales > Azospirillaceae > Azospirillum. The sequence goes on from JAEZHQ010000534.1 coordinate 870, forward strand.
GGAATGGGCGAGCGGCAGCCAGGGCGCCTCCCGCTTGAAGACGAGCTGGGCCTGATGGTACAGCGCGGTGCGTTCGGCCTTGTCGGTCGACTGCTTGGCGCGGACGATCAGGCTCTCGAAGTCGGGATGGCACCATTTGGCCATGTTGCCGCCGCCCGGGCGGGCCGCCTCGCAGCTCAGCAGCGTGTAGAGGAAGTTGTCGGGATCGCCGTTGTCGCTGGTCCAGCCGATCATGCCGGCCTGGTGGTCGCCGTTCATCAGCCGCTTCATGTAGACCGACCAGTCGTCGGTGACCAGCGTGGCCCGGATGCCGACCTTGGCCAGATCGTTGCGCATCATCTCGGCCGCCCGCTTGGCGTCGGGCATGTAGGGCCGGGCCACCGGCATGTGCCAGAACTCGGTCTCGAAACCCGCCGGGTAACCGGCTTCGGCCAGCAGGGCGCTGGCCTGGTCGGGATCGTAGGGGGTATCGACGACCGCGTCGTTGTAGGCCCAGGAGGTGGGCGGAAGCGGGTTCTTGGCCATCCGGCCGGCCGGCCCGTAGATCGCCTCCACCAGCGTCCTGCGGTCGATGGCCATGCTGACGGCGCGGCGGACGCGGACGTCGTCGAACGGCTTCCGGCTTGCGTTGAAGGTGAGGAAGGCGACGTTGAACCCTTCCCGGCGCATCAGCACGAGGTCGGGATCCGCCTCCACCTTCGGCAGGTCGGCCAGGTTGGGGAAGGGCATGACGTGGCATTCGCCGGATTGCAGCTTGTTCAGCCGGACCGCGGCGTTCGGCGTGATCGCGAAGACCAGGTTGTCGAGCGGCGGCCGGCCGGCCCAATGGTCGGGAAAAGCCTTGAAGCGGACCGCCACGCCCTTCTGGTAGGACACCAGCTGGAACGGGCCGGTGCCCACCGGCGCCTGGTCGAAGCGCTCCGGCGTGCCCGCCTTCATCATGTGGCCGGCATACTCCGCCGAGGTGATCGCCGCGAAGGCCATGGTCAGGTCGGCCAGGAACGGCGCCTCGGGCCGGTTCAGGGTGAAGCGCACCGTCCGGTCGTCGACCGCCTCGATGGACTTCAGCAGCGCCGGCATCGACATGTCGCCGAAGTAGTCGTAGGTCAGGCCGCTGACCCGGTGATAGGGGTGGTCCGGCCGCCACTGGCGCAGGAAGGTGAACAGCACGTCGTCGGCGTTGAGGGGCCGGCTGGGCGTGAAGTCGGCGGTGCCCTGGAAGCGCGCTCCCGGGCGCAGCGTGAAGGTGTAGACCAGCCCGTCCGGCGAGATGGACCAGGACTCCGCCAGCCCCGGCACGATGGCCTGGCTGTCCGGGTCGAAGCGGACCAGCGTGTCGAAGACCGGGATGATCGCGTCGAAGCTGGTGCTGGTCCGCGCCAGGGGCGGGCTGAGGCTGTCCGGGTTGCCCTCCGAGCAGAAGACCAGGGTCTTCGCCGCCTCGGCGGGAGCGGCGGCGGCAAGCAGGCCAAGCAATCCCAAGGCCGACACGACACGCCCCACACCCTTGCACAGCCGTTCCATCTCAGCCACACCCTCCGCTTGCCCCGCCCACAGAGAGAATCCAATCCCTGGACATCCGCCTCAAGAGACGGTTTCCGTTCATGATTCTCTTTTTTGGACCTATCACATCCGATTGCCGGCCGACGACGCGCATGTCAGCCCGTTCAATCGCGTGAGGCGATCGGCCGCAGCCGGCTCAGGCGGAGAGGTGGTCGATGTGGTGGAGAGCGGGACGGTCTCCAGGACGGTCCCCGTGATCGAGCGGTGCCGTTGGCGTGTCCAGCGCCGTTCCCGCCACCGGATCCCCGTAACCATGGCCGGCGCTGCGGTGGCCCTCCTCCGTCGCGGCGACCCGGTAGTAATTGGCCACGAAGACACGGACGCCCGACGACAGGTTCGGGCAGGCGCCGAACCGCTCGACGCATTGCGTCTCGATCCTTGAGACGAGCGCGTCGAGCCTCATCCCCTCGCGGCGCGCGATGTCGTTCAGGGCATCCCACATGGACGGCTCAAGCCGCATGCTGGTGCGGCGGCCGTTGACCTTGACGTTCCTTCCGACCAGCCCGGCGAGCATTTCCACCACCACATCCGAAACGGGTGCGGTATTGTATCCTGTGCACGCCGGGCGATGTCAACCGCCCCGTGCGTGGTCCATGCGCGGGTCCGGGACACCGCCGCCCTCCCGGTCAAGGTGGCGGCCGCCGCGGGCGAACGGCCCGGAAGGTTGTCGTCCAAGCAACGCCGGCAACGCCGGGCCTGCGCCAAAGAAGACCGCAACGCCTCCGCTCATCAATACCGCAGTATGCAAACTTGCTCATAACCACCCGCAGGACGCCGCTCATGCGGTGCCCATTCTATACTTCGAGGGGAATTTGCTTTGCGGAGACCGCGCGTTTCGGCGTAAATCATCACAGGCCGGGACTCGGGCGGCGAACTGGCCGGACGACGCGGAACGGGGCGGCGGCGGAAGGATGGGCAGCCATGGATTGCACTGGGGAGGCAAGACGCAGACGGCGCGTCCGGTCCCTGTTCGGGCTGGCCGCCGCCTTCCGGCACGGCGACACCGCGCTGGCCGCGGCGGCGCGGACCCTGGAGGAGGGAAGCCCCACCCCGTGCGACGATGCGGGCGGCGCGCCGTGGGACACGGAGCTTGACCGTGCGGCCGCGCAGCAGGCGCTTTTGAAGGCCCTCCCCGTCCGCACCGTCCAGGAGGCGCAGGCGGTCGTCCGCGCGATGGCCGGGCACGACGATCCGGTGTTCCGGACGCTGGTCGGCGGATCGGTCGAAAAGCTGCTCCAGTCCCTTCAGACGATCGCCGAACAGCTCGGCGTCGCCGGCGGACCGGCGCCGCGCCCGGGCGCCCGGCACGCCGACGCCGAGCTGTTCCGGCACGACGGCCGGCGGGCCGATCTGCTGGCGCGGATCGCGGCGCTGACCCGGGAGGAGCGGGAGGCGCAGGAGGCCGACCTGCGCCGGCAGGCGCGCGACGCCCTGGAGAAGCTGGCCGCGGCCCCGGTCCGCACCGCCGCCGGGGTGGCGCTCAAGCTTCGCGTCTTCCTGCATGAGATGCAGGCCGCCGATTTCCGTCCCGCCGACCCCGCGCCGCTCGCCGCCCTGCTCCGCTCGGGCGTGGAGGCGGTGGAACGCATGGCGGCGGAGGAGTGGAGCTGCACGCTCGATGAATTCGCGGTGGACGCGCTGGAGGCCCTGCCGGTGGAGCCGACCGCCGGCATGATCGCGGCCGGCGCCCAGGCCGGCGGCATCGGCGGCAATCTCGCGCGCGCCGTCTATGCCGCCATGGCGATGGAGTTTCTCGCGCCGACGAAGAGATCCGCCGAATGATCCGGCGGTTGTCTCCGGACGCGCCCGGTGCCCCCGGCCTCGACTGGCCGGTCGGCCTCGGCCGCGCCGGCGCGCTTTCCATGGGCCGGGGCTGCAACGACCGCCGGCCGCCCGGGCAAGGGACCCCGCCCCTGGTGGACATCCACCCGCAGCCGTTGCGCTTCGCCTCGGAGGCGCAGCAGGCCGTGGCCGCCGCCTGCGCGCGGCAGGCCTCCCTCACCGGCGCCCTGCGCGCCGTGCTGAAGGAGACCGGCCTGCTGGCCCACTGCACGCTCCTGGCCGCCGCCCCCGGCGGCCCGCTGACCTTCCGCTACATCGGCGTCCCGACGCGGCGGATCCTTGGCGAGGAGTGGGCGCGCGGCCAGCTCGGCCGGCCGGACGAGGAGGATCCCCACCAGGATTTCTCCGCCAGCGTCGGCGTCCAGTACCGGCGCGCCATCGAAGGCGGGGAGCCGGTTCTGAACCGGGTGTTCTGCACCGGCGTGACGCCGGCCCCCTTCGCCTACACGCATCTGCTGTTCGGCTTTTCGCTTCCGACCGGGGAGCGGGCCGTCCTGTCCTGCGTCCAGCTCTAGCCCGCCGAGGCCAGGGCGTGGGCGCGCGGGCGGACCGCGTCGGCGACGTCGATCAGCACCGACGCGCGGGAAAATCGCATCAGGTGGAGCGGCAACCGGCCCACCCCCTGCTGGTGGTAGCAGATGGTCGGCCGCCGGTCGAGGCGACGGCGGCCGGCGGCGGCGCCGCCGCTCCACACCGGGACCGTCTCGGGATCCACGAGGCCGACCACCCACATGGGCCGCCAGCGCTCCATGGCGACGATGCGCGCCAGGGTGCCCAGCGGATGGAACAGGCCCTTGCCGCGCCAGTCGGGGCGGTTCCAGCCGGCGACGATCCAGGCCACGGTGTGGCGGGTGTCGAAGGCGGCCTCGCTGGCGCAGAAGCACCATTCCTCCGACGGCGCGTCGCCGGGATCGTGGAAGGCCGAGAGGTCGGCCAGGCGGGCGCCGAAGGAGGCCGCGGAGCAGTCGAGCCGGATCGCCGCGTGGGTCGCCACCACGTCGCCGTGCCGGTCCAGCGCGGCCAGCCAGAAGGCTTCGGCCGAACGTGGCTTGGGCAGCGGCTTGAACCACGAATTGCGGTTGCGCTCGTTCACCTGCATCAGGCTCTGCCAATCGTCGGACAGGGCGACCGAAACGCCACGCCCGTCCAGCGTTCGTCGCAGCGCGTCGCAGGCCAGCGAACGCGCCCGGGGACTGCCATCCATGCTCCATTCTCCATCAGGCTGCATCCTGCGCGCTTGATGGTCGAGAAAGGCGAGCGCTGTCCCTCGATCCTACATTAGGACGCGAATCACCATGCACGCACGGCCGGTGGCCTGGACGTTGTGGCGGGAGTGGGCGCGCGTGGAGCACGAGCGCGCCGCCGTCGCCGCCGATCTCGAGCGGCGGCGCCAGCGCGTGCCGGCCGTCCGCGTCCGCTGGGGACGGCTGACCTTCGATTCCGCCGAGGCCATCCGGTCGGTACCGCCGCCGGCCTGGGCGCGTCTGGATCCGGCGGGAATGGAGCGGTACCGGTCGACGGTCGCCGGCCTCGTCGACGCCCTGGCCTGCGCCGAGCGGCGTGCCGAGGAAGCCCGCCGCTCGCTCGGGGTGGAGGCGCTGGAGGCGCGGGCCAGACGCCTGGAGGAGGAGGCGCGGCGCCTCGCCCGGGCGGCGGGCCGGGCGCCGCTGACGCGCACCCGCGATGTCCTGGCCCGGCTCGACCTGATCGCGGCCATGTGGGGCGAGGACGGGACGCTGGCCGAGCCGGCGGCCCCGCTGGCCGAGCTGCTGGCCCTCATGGACGAGCTGACCCGGCACGCTCCGGATTTCGTCCCGACCTGGCGCGCCCGGCAGCGGGCGGCCGGGCCGTGAGCAGACCGCCGGTCCCCCTGCCGCCGGGGCAGGCCCGCCTGTGCAGGATCAGGGGGCCGGGGCCGAGAGGTCGACGCCGAACCATGCGCCGGACAGCCGGGCCATGGTGCCGTCCCGGATCGCCGCCGCGATGGCCGCGTTGAAGCGGGCAAGAAGCTCCTCCCGGCCCTTGCCCAGCCCGACGGCGACGCCGCGCCCCAGCGGCCCGCCGGAAAAGGCGGGGCCGAACGCCACGACGGGCCGTCCCCGCGC